>JAXDBC010000120.1:0-22730 GCA_034679225.1 Bacteroidales bacterium
TAGGAGATAACTATAGGACTGGTAGTAGCGGAACGATTTTATATTCAGGTTCTGACGGGTCTGGAACGCCTATAACTAATGTACCGAGAAATTCAGTAGTGAAATTATTGGGAAATGGGAAGAATAATTATTATTACGTTGATTACAACGACATTAGGGGATATATAAGTGGTAATGCTTTGACTATAAACTTTTCAAATAGTATAGAGGGTCGAATTATCAATTTTGTGGAGAGTGAGATTAATTCATGGCAGAAAAAGGGAGAATTTGAAAAAACAATTGATTTTCAAAGAAGAGTAAATGAACAAACTCGGGATGCTAAGGTAAAAGAATTAACAAATATTGCATTGAATAATCTTAAGGAAGAATATAGAAAAAAAATTTCATCTAATACTTTTACTTTAGGTGCCTATGATGCAGACAATGAAACTTTTCTTATTTCATCAGATGAGTTTGGAAATTTTGTTTTAAAAGTTCCAATAGAATATGCAAAGACATTCAAATCAAATTGGAGTTTAACCAAATTTGGAAACATAGATTTTTATATAAAAGACAATCAGTTCAATATTGCCAGATTAGATGCTTATAATCCTTTAATTAAAAAGACTTTATCTTATGATAGTCAGGTCACAACTTCTTATTCAATAACCAATTTTGAATATAACTTTGCGCCTATTGAAATCAATATAAATAATCAAAATTCCTTTAAGTCTTCTGTCAATATAAGTAAGCAGACAATAGTTGCGGGCAAATCAGATGTAGATGTTGATATTCCCAGCTTTACAAGGCAAAACAAAAATTATTTTGCTGTAGTAATTGGCAATGAAAATTATAAGAATGAGGTTAGTGTTAACTACGCGATTTATGATGCAAAAACTGTTAGTGATTATTTTAATAAAACATTTGGTATCCCTGTTGATAATATACATTTTATTCCAGATGCTACATATGGGCAGATGCTTTCAGAGATTGAATGGTTAAATAATGTTTCCAAAGCTTTTAATGGAAAAGTTAGGTTGTTTTTCTATTTTGCAGGGCATGGTGTGCCAGATGAGCAGACAAAGAATGCTTTTTTGCTTCCAACCGATGGAAATTCTTCAATTACTCAGACGGCTATTAAGACAGAGTATCTTTATGATAAATTGACCCAATCACAACCAGAATTGGTAACAGTATTTCTTGACGCATGCTTTAGTGGTGCAGCACGAGAAGGTACGCTTATTGAGGCAAGAGGCATAATGGTTAAACCTAAAGAAGATATTCTCAAAGGTAATATTGTGGTGTTTAGTGCAGCTTCAGGAGATGAGACCGCTTTCCCTTATAATGAAAAACAACATGGATTATTTACATATTTTTTATTGAAAATGATTAAAGATAGAAATGGGAATGTGTCATATGCTGAACTTTCGGAATTTGTAAAAACTAATGTATTACAACAATCAGTAATAACTAATCAGAAAAAACAGACACCACGTATTAGCTTTAGTCCTGATTTAAAAACACAATGGGATAAACTAAGGTTACGATAATCAGGAACGGTTTTGCATGAGTAAACATTGGTTACTGCCCTTATACAATTAAAGCGGTAAGTGTTTCAAAATCAGATAAACTCCAGAAGCGACAATCATCGATTTCCGTATTCAAAAGAGTCCGCCGATAGTATTTAAAGTTCATCACCCGGCGCAATTACAAAACAAATCCCTTATACCTGCGATATAAGGGATTTGTCATTTGCTTGCTTATTGCTCCTATTCCTTTATTCCTTCAAGATCAAGCATGAAGGCATACTCCAGGGCGGTGGTTTTCAGCCGCTCAAACCTCCCGGAAGCTCCTCCGTGACCTGCAGTCATATTTACGTCCATGATAAGGATATTGTCATCCGTTTTCATTTCCCTTAGCCTGGCAACCCATTTGGCAGGCTCCCAGTACTGCACCTGCGAATCCCAGTAACCGGTAGTTACAAGCATATTGGGATAATCCTGAGCCTTTACCTGGTCGTAGGGAGAATAGGAGAGCATGTAGTCATAGTACTCCTGCTCCCGCGGATCGCCCCATTCATCCCATTCAAAGGTGGTAAGAGGTATCGTGGCATCGAGCATCGTACTTACAATATCAACAAAGGGCACCTGAGCTATTATGCCATTATAGAGAGTGGGCTCCATGTTGGCAACGGCTCCCATCAAAAGTCCCCCGGCACTTCCTCCCATAGCGTAAAGATGGCCGGCTGAAGTGTATTTCTCATTGATCAGGAAACGTGCACAGTCATTGTAGTCGGTGAATGTATTGATCTTTTTCAAAAGCTTACCGTCCTCGTACCACTGGCGTCCCATTTCACTCCCACCCCTGATATGGGCAATGGCGAAGGAGAAGCCCCTGTCGAGAAGACTGATGACCGATGAACGGAATGAGGGTTCGGTTGATGACCCGTACGATCCGTAGGCATAGAGCAGCATCGGAGCACTGCCATCGTTGACAAAGCCTTTCCGGTAAACCAGCGAAACTGGTACCTGCGTTCCGTCGCCCGCCGTTGCCCACAAACGCTTCGATTCATAGTTGTTCCTGTCGAAACCTCCCAGAACACTGTCCTGCTTGAGAAGTGTCCTCGCCCGGGTAATCATATCGTAATCGAAAACTGAAGCGGGAGTGGTGAGAGATGAATAGCTGTATCGCAGAATTGTGGTGTTTGCCCCGGGATTCATGCTTATGCCGGCAGTATAGGTTTCCTCCCCGAAATCGAGGTTATGTTCCGATTTATCTGAAATATTGATGATTCTAAGGTTTGTAAGGCCTTTGATGCGCTCGTCTATCACAAGAAAATCGTTGAACAGCTCGAAATCTTCAAGCAGGACGTCGGGCCGGTGAGGAATAACATCCTTCCATGATACCATTTCCGTCTTTTGTTCCGGACACGACATAAGCTTGAAATTAGTCGCGCTTCCGGCATTGGTCAGGATGTAGAAGGTTCCGTTCAGGTGGTCTATGGAATAAAGATGATCCTCCCCGCGGGCTTCGAATACCCTGAATCCCTTTTCAGGACTGGCTGATTCTATCAGGCGAACTTCAGTGCTAAGAGTATGTTGCGAAACGATTGTGATAAACTTTTTGCTTTTTGTCCTGCCAAGACCAAGGGAGAAGGTCTCATCATCCTCGTAAAATACTACTTTATCCGCCGAAGAAGGAGTTCCCAGGACATGCATCATGACAGCTGCAGCCCTGAGGGTCTCAGGATCCTTGCTTATATAAAAGAAAGTCCTGCCGTCGGCTGCCCAAACCCCCTGGCCCGTGGTGTTAACGATCGTGTCTGCAAGAAGATCTCCGGAATTCAGATCCTTAAAATAAATGGTATACTGCCTGCGGCTTACATGATCAACCCCGTAGGCCACGAGACTATTGTCAGGGGATACGGATGCGCCTCCCACACCGGTGTATTCATGTCCTTCTGCAAGAAGATTTACATCGAGCATGACCTCCGGCTTGTCCGAACCTTCCTTTCTCCTGAAGTATACGGGATACTCCTTCCCCGGGAAGTATTTGATATGATAGTAATAACCATTGTCGAGGTATGGAACACTCTCATCGTCCTCCTTAAGACGGCCCTTGAGTTCCTCGAAAAGGTTTTTCTGCATTTTCTCCGTATGTTTCATAACGGCTTTTGAATAGTCGTTCTCTGCATTGAGGTATGCCAGCACCCTGACAGTTTGTGAATCGGGAATTTCAGCATTCTTCTGCTCGTCGCTGAGACGCATCCAGAAATAGTTGTCAACCCGTTCGTTGCCGTTGCTTTCTATAACAAAGGGAATTTTCTCAGCCACCGGAGGCCGGGGCTGCCTGCCGCATGAGAACACAAGCAGCAAAAGGCTTACTGACAATATAAAACAGATCTTCTTCATCGGGTAATAATAATTGTTTTATGTTTTATAAGATTTTCCTCTTTCTCCAACTTTGACTTCGGGGGATTCATAAGCGCACAAGGTAAAGTTTTTTTTAGCAAAAGTCGCTGAGTACATTGGTTTTTAAAATCAAGTTGTTTTAAGTCGCCTGTTCATCAATATAAAAGCCAAAGGAAGTTGGCTCAATATTTGCAATTACCTTTTTAGAGTAAGAACATGTAATTCATTTTGATGGTCATAATTTACCTTCAAGACAATGGAAAACAACAGATATTACCCCGCGATAAAAGCTCTAAGCATTGTCATCCTGTTATTTGCAGTCAGCAGCATTTCTGCCCAGACTGTTTACCGTCCTGTCCGGAAACCGGCCTACAGGTATTCAGGTATTTTCGATAACCCGCGGGCTAACCAGTCGCGCCAGACATACGGACCCTATGTCAGGGGAGAAGCTTACAGGCCTAATCTGAAACTTGGAATCCACTTCGATCCGCTTATCAGCTGGTTCAGCTCTCAAAGCTACGATGTACGGAATGATGGACCTGTACCCGGGTTCAGCTTCGGACTTACTTACAACAGCTACTTCGGAAGAAATTATTCCTTTTCCTCAGGAATCAGGATAATAAATGCCGGCGGAAGACTGATATGCAGTGAGGCCACCACTTTCGAGATCAGGAACTTTGATCGCCAGATAGTCAACGTCGATCGATATGAACCGATAATATACAGGGTAAACTATATAAGCGTCCCCCTGGGTGTGAAGCTGGAAACCGATCACTTTGGCCACGGGAAAGTATTTGCCGATCTGGGATTCGATCCGAAAATCCTGGTCCGGGGAACGGCGGCAATCCCCTCCGCTAATATCAGAAACGACAATGCAATGGCTGAACTCAAAAAGATCAACCTCGGCTGGCATGTCATGGCCGGATTCGAATACCCGCTGGGATCAAGTAACGACCTTAGCCTGGGAATCGGATTTGAAAACAACTTCCTCGATACCACAAGGGATATCGGGAATCAGCCCTGGGACATAGTATTGAATAAAATAATGTCGTTCAGGATTGGCATTGCATTCTGAAACGAAAATCAGGCTGCAGCGGAATCAGGTCTTAACCACCCGTAAATGACCATTCACCGGCAAAAAGGGTTTTTCCCATATACTCCGGGTCGCAGGTAAGGTTAACCTTCAGCTTCCGCCACCCTGCTTCATCTCCAGGTGTGGGTATATGGGTAAGATGAACCTCACAGTCCCTGAGAAGCTTCATATTCTCAAGGGCCATCTTGGCAGCCGGATTTGAAAGTGCACTGATCCCGAGCACTATCAGGGTTTCATCAACGTCGAGATTGACCATTTTCCCCTCGAGGATGTCATGTTTCAGATGCATCACCGAGTCAATAATAGCCTCCGGAAGAAGGTACATCCTGTCGGGAAGCCCTGCCAGGTGTTTCGCTGCATTCAGGATAAGGCTCGAAGAAGCCTGTAAAAGCGGAGAATTCTTCCCGGTTATGATTGTCCCGTCACTCAGTTCCAGCGCCGCTCCGCTGAAGACCCCGTTATTCCCCTTGCCTTTCTTTTCGGCCTCCTTTGCAGCATCCCTCGCCGGACAAACAACCCTGCGGTCTTCGGGCTTCGCTCCGGCTTTTTTCATTAAGGCCTTGATCCTGTCGACCGCATCCTTCTCTACCAGTCCCATGGCATACTCAACCCTGCACCTGAAATAACGCCTTATTATCTCCTGGAAAGAGGCCTCCCTGATAATATCTTCATTTACTATGCCCGAACTCGCCCGGTTGACACCCATGTCGGTAGGCGACTGGTACATCGATTCACCACCGGTAATCTTCTCAAGTATCCTTTTCAGAAGAAAAAATGCTTCTATATCGCGACTGTAATTGACTGTCTTTACATTATATGCCTTAAGGTGATATTTGTCGATCAGAACACTGTCGTCGAGATCGACAGTAGCAGCCTCATAGGCAAGATTTACCATATGGTCGACAGGAAGATCCCATATCGGAAAGGTCTCGAACTTTGCATACCCTGCCTTGATCCCCCTGTTGTACTCATGATACAGGTTGCAGAGGCAGGTGGCAAGCTTTCCGCTGCCCGGACCAGGACCGGTAACCACCACTATCGGTTTTGTGGTGCGGATATACTCATTGGCTCCGTAACCCCTGTCACTTACAATAAGATCGATGTCTGTAGGATAACCCTCGGTAGGATAGTGCAGATACACTTTTATTCCCCTCATCTCAAGCTTGTTCCTGAAAACTTTAGCCGATGTCTGGTTCTGGTAACGGGTGATGACCACTGCACTTACGTCGAGCCCCCACTCCCTGAAGTCATCTATTGTCTTGAGGGCATCAACATCGTAGGTAATCCCGAAATCGGCCCTGATCTTCTTTCTTTCAATGGCTCCGGCGTGGATGCAGAGTATTACATCTATCTTATCCTTCAGCTTCTGAAGGAGCCTCATCTTCACGTTGGGATCGAATCCGGGAAGCACACGCGCTGCATGGTAATCATAGAGAATCTTCCCGCCAAACTCAAGATAGAGCTTCTGGTTGAACCTGCTGACCCTTTCCAGAATTGCCGTAGTCTGCTCATTCAGGTATTTCTCATTATCGAATCCTATGCGGCCTCCCGATGTCATTTCGCTTCCACTGTGAATAATTTGTCCGGATTAAAATTCAAGGTTCCAATATTAGGAATTTTTTCTTCCGGTAGTTGCATTTTTTATTAATAAAATTGCTGAAACGTCCGATATTATTTGGTACTGAGCTGTTCTTCACCTGCTGGCGTATCAGGCCCGATGGAATATGTGAAACCCTTCTCCGAAGCATTCATGATCAGCACTCTGAATATTACCAGATTGGCAAGTATCGACTCGGCCCTGTAGGCGCTTATCCCTGATATCTTCCTGAACTTCGACAGGCTTATCGAAGCGTTCTGCTGAAGATATTCCATAAGCATATTCTCCGCCTTGCCGAACTTGACAAGCACCCCTGAACCTTTCTTCTCCTTTCTCCATATCTGTAGCAGAACACGGTTGGCGGAAAGATTCTGATCGAGATGCCTGATCCAGGATATCCACCTGCCTTCCTCATTCATGGCCTGATAAGGCTTCTCATTACCCTTGCTCACCTCCACCTCAAGAATGGTCTTTCCCCCGATAACATGCTGCATTAGAGAATACTCAATAACCGGCCTGCAGAAAATATGCGCGGCGGTGTCGACCATGTAAATCTCTTCATCCGACCGGATACCGGCAATGCTGCCGTTGTCGCGAACACCAATAAGAAGCCTGCCTCCGTCAGTGTTGGCAAAGGCCGAAAGGGTACGGGCTATCTTCCGGCTGTCAGATACACAGTACTTGAAGTCGAGCTTCTGATTCTCCCCTTCAGCTATCAGTTCCCTAATGTGCCTGTCCATAATCCTTGTCCTCTTTCAATGGGCAGCTACAATTTATAAACATTCACAGGAACTTCAAGCTTATTCCGGATTTATTTTTCAGCATGTTCTTATTCATTTTTTAATAATTACGCGCTAAATATTGCATTTTATTAATTTATTTTGTATTTTTACTTTTATATTAAAACTATATCGCTATCTTTGCCTTATAAATTAAAACCGGAACGGGTTTATGATTAAGGAACAGATGAGTACAACAGTGGAGACCTGCAGGGATATGCTGAAGACAGAGGAGGCTATATTTTTCATTAAGGATTTTTTCGGGAAGAAACTGGCCGCCAATCTTAATCTTGTTAATGTCTCGGCTCCAATTGCCGTGCTCGACGGTACAGGCATAAACGATGACCTGAATGGTGTTGAAAAACCCGTCAGTTTTTCAGTAAAGGGAATAAGGGATCAGAACGCGGTCATTGTTCAGTCGCTTGCCAAATGGAAACGCATAAGGCTTAAGGAATACAATATTGAAGCCGGAAAGGGACTTCTTACAGATATGAGAGCCATAAGGCCGTCAGAAGAACTGAGCCCCATTCATTCGGTGTATGTCGACCAGTGGGACTGGGAAAAGAGGATATCACCATCGCAGAGAAACCTCGACTTCCTGAAACAAACCGTCAAGGCAATATACCAGGCACTGAGAGCAACTGAAATGGCCCTTTTCAAGAGGCATCCGGAATTTGTTCCCTTTCTGCCCGAAAACATCTGTTTCATTCACGCGGAAGAGCTTCTCCGCCAATTCCCCGACCTTACTCCCAAACAGCGTGAGTATGAGATTTCCAAAATCTTCGGCGCGGTATTCATTATTGGAATAGGAGCAACCCTGAGCAACGGCGAACCTCACGACGGAAGAGCTCCCGATTACGACGACTGGAGCTCGACAAACGAAGATGGCTACAAGGGATTAAACGGCGACATTATTGTATGGAACCCTGTTCTTGAAAAAGGTTTCGAACTTTCTTCAATGGGCATCAGGGTTAACGAGGAAGCAATGGAACGGCAACTCCTCATACAGGGCTGCACTGAAAGAAGAAAACTCCTCTTTCACAGAATGCTCCTCAACCACGAGCTCCCCCTCAGCATCGGCGGAGGAGTGGGACAATCGAGAGTCTGCATGTTATTCCTCAGGAAAAAACACATCGGCGAGGTTCAGTCCAGCATCTGGCCGGAGTCGGTCAGAAATAACGGAGGCAGCCTGAGACTGTTATAAAGTCATGCAAGTCGTGCAGGTCCCGAAAGTGAAGCGGCTCGGGATTTTGTAGGTCGTGCAAGTCCCGAGAGCGAAGCTATGCCTGATTGCCCGGCTTCAGGGGAAAGGCATAATATCTGAACTTTTTAGCTCTTTTCCTTTCAGAGGCATAGCTAATGTTTAGATCTGATCCGCATTATATTCTTATCTTTATCTCTGCAACTCATCCGCGAATGAAGAAAAGTCTTATCCCTGCCCTGACTGCTTTGTTCCTGTCAGCCCTTCAGATATCAGCCCAGCAGACCGGCTGTCCTGACCGGCTGGCTGTAAACTACAACCCGGAAGCCATTGTCAATGACGGCAGCTGCAGGTACAACCAGGCAAACATCATCCCCCTCGGCAGCCTTGAACTCGAACCGGAGATAACCGAAACATCAGGACTGATTTTCTGGGATAATATGTTATGGACACATAACGATGACCACGATATCAATTTATACGGCCTCGATACCATATACGGTAAAGTGACCCGGACATATCCTCTCCACGGGATCTCCAATACCGACTGGGAAGAAATATCTCAGGATGAAAGCCATATCTATATCGGCGATTTCGGGAATAACTCCGGGAACCGCAGAGACCTGAAGATTTACATGATATCAAAGCAAAGTATCATCGATAATTCGCCGCTTTACGACTCGATATGCTTTTCCTATCCCGAACAGACCGATTTTAATCCCGGATCCTATAACTCGGATTTTGACTGTGAAGCCTTTATTGTTTCGGAAGACAGCCTTTATCTTTTTACCAAAGGCTGGGCCAGCAGACAGACCACACTTTATTCCCTTCCAAAAGCTCCCGGAACATGGGATGCAAAAAGAAAGGCATCATTGAATGTAAACGGTTTGATTACCGGCGCTGTTTATAACCGTGATAAAAGAATAATAGTCCTCACTGGCTACAGCAATAAGCTGCAACCTTTCCTCTACCTCTTGTATGATTTTGCAGGTACCGATTTTTTTGGCGCCAACAAGCGTAAAATAGACCTGCTTCTGCCATATCACCAGGTTGAGGCCATCACCACAACCAAAGGCACACGGTTCTTTATCACAAACGAAGCTTTTTCGTACAAGCCTGTTGTCAGAGTCAGCCAGAAGATACATCTTGTCGACCTCAGAAGCTTCCTGGGTAATTACCTCGGACTTCCCTTACCTATCCCCGACGAGCTGAACAGTTTCATTGTATCCCCTATCCCGGCAAACGACTATATCATGGTCCAGGGCCTGCCCGAACTCATTCCGGCAGATTATCTCCTTGTAAACATGTCGGGCCGGATAGTAAAGACAGGTGCACTGGAATCCGATATATCCATGGTCAGCCTTTCGGGACTAAGCTCAGGTATCTATTTCCTGAGGATAGGAAACGAAAGACAGTACGCGTACAAGATAGTCAAGGAATGAGAAGAACGGTATCCGGCGCGCGGTGTCCCTTCCTGCTTAGCGCTTAATGCTCCCCAGTACCGTCTTCCCGAACTCCATGCACTCCGGTCGCTTCAGGTTGTCGTATTCCGGCATTTTGTAACCCTCCATCTGCTTTCTTACATCGGGTTCCATCAGGCCGTAGGTTATCCTGCCCAGGAAAACCGCCGAGGGCAGTCCGGGAACACCACAGAGAGCAGCAATATGATCATCTATAAGAAGCTTCGCCTGCTCCGGACCGACAGGCTTCATCATGTTTCCGCAAACGGCAAAATAGCCTCTCAACCTTGTTCTGAGAAGTTCCCTGTTTGCCGCGATGAAATCCTGTAGCTCCCGCGACACTTTACCCGCCCGAATGGCTCCGCCGATAATGACATGCTGGTAGCCGTTCAGATCGGGTTTTTCCCTCACATCGAACACATTGGCTATTCCATCCATTCCTTCGGAGATCCACAGTGAGGCATCCCTGGCCGATCCGCACCATGTACCATATACCACCGCCCACTTAAGGTCCGATGGCATCGGGTAATACTCGAGAGAATATCCCTTGCGTGCGATCATTAATCCACTCATGCCAAGTAAGGCTGATTTTATGAATGTACGTTTCTTCATATCAATATTGTTTACGGTTATGAAAGCAAATCCCTTAATGGTTTAAATTATTAAGGCTGCAAGTGGTGAATATATGTTTTTTTTGTGATTTTTGGTATTTGTTTTACAGCAAATGTATGTTTTAGGATTATCTTAATCCGCTAAAGATAATTACTGAAATTATTCCCTATGAAAAACGAAAAAGCTGTCATTGGTTTCCTGGGAGCCGGGGGAATAGCCCGCTCACATGCATTTTCCCTCAATTCCCTAAAATATTATTACCCCGGTTCTCCCCCCGTGGAAATGGCTGCAGTAAGCTCTGCCCGCGAGGAAAGCATGGAATCATTTGCCGCCAGCTACGGGTTCCGGAAAGCCTGCCCTGTCGAAGAGCTGCTGGCAGACAAGAGGATAAACACCGTCTTCATACTTGGGCCAAACAATGTCCATTATAAGCATTTCAAGGCGGCAGCCGCGATGGACCATGTAAGGAGGATCTACCTCGAAAAACCTGTATGCTCGGGCAGTGAGGAAGAGAAAGGCATTCTTGAGATAATCAGTTCCCGTCCCGGATTGCAGGTTCAGGTCGGATTTCAGTATCTGTACACCTCGGCCGTCAGGGAGGCTCTCGCCTTCTGGAAGTCGGGAGCGCTGGGGAAACCTATCCACTTTGAATTCAAATATTATCACGGCGATTATCTTAAGAAACCGTACCGCGAAAAACGCGTTACCCGGCTGACTCCGGCTCCCGACGGCGGGGCCATGGCCGACCTGGGATCACATATCCTGAGCCTTCTGATAGCTTTCATCGGTGATAAAGTGGAGATCACCGGAGCTGTTCAGGCCGGGGAATATGATGACGTTCCGGAAGGATCGGACCTCTTCAGCCAGATATCTCTCTATGACAGGGAAAGCCATGCTGCCGGAACTCTTTCGGCAAGCCGCGTCAGCTCAGGAACAGGCGACAGCCTTTCGTTCGAGATCTTTGCAACGGGAGGATCCATCAGGTTCTCTTCAGAGAATCCCGGACAGTTTGAGTATTACACGGAGGAATCCGCTACCTGGTCAAGAAAAATCAGCGGAAGCAATTATAAGCCTGTCACATCCTTCCCGTCGGGCCATGTTCCGGGAGGCTGGCACAGGGCAATGATCCACGCGCACTATGTATTCCTGACAAACTGCCAAACAGAAGCAATAGTCCCCGGGATCATGCACGGACTTGCGGTTCAGAAACTTCTGAACAGCACAGCCGGACACCTGGCACGCTTCCGCGAACTAAAATGAAATTCCTTAAATTTGAACTAAGATCAACCTTGCCAATATGACCTCAAAACCTGCTTCCGTCAATGCCCCCCTTCCCGGAAGAATTGCATCGGTAGACTTTTTCCGCGGATTTACAATGTCCCTCCTCGCGGGAGAATCAACACGGCTCTACTCGATTCTCGCGCGTTCCGGGAATCCGGTTATTCATTTCCTGGGAAACCAGCTTCATCATCATGAATGGCACGGACTTCATTTCTGGGATCTGATACAACCTTTCTTCATGTTCATTGTAGGAGTGGCTATTCCTTTTGCCGTTGCCAACAGGATCAGAAAGGGACAAAGCCAGAGAGAAATCAACCGGCATGCCTGGAAGAGAGCCTTCCTCCTGCTCTTCTTCGGCTGGGCCCTGTACTTTATCCAGGCCGACAAGCTGGTGTTCAGATTCCAGAATGTCCTTGCACAATTGTCCGTGACCTACATTGTCGCATTCCTGATAAGAAATAAAAGCTTCCGCTTCCAGATAATCTTCAGCCTGGCCATACTGCTTCTGATAGACCTTGCATACCGTTTTTTCCCGGTCGAAGGTTTCAACAACCCCTGGGTGATCTACGAGAATCTGGGCGCCTGGTTCAACAACAAAATCGAGGGCGTTGAGAAAGCCAGTGCATGGGCTACCCTCAACTTTGTTTCAACCACGGCTCACACCGTGTGGGGAGTCCTTTGCGGTAAACTGCTGATGAGCGATAAAAGCCATACTTACAAACTAAGGGCGCTGGCTATAGGCGGAGTGGCAGCACTGGCCGCCGGCTATGCCCTCGATCTGCTGAACATCACCCCGATAATCAAGAAGATAGCAACATCATCATTTGTTCTTGTCAGCGGCGGCTGGACAATCCTTGCACTTGCTTTCTGCTACTGGCTTATAGATGTGAAAAAACTTTTCAAAAAAGGCTCCTGGTTCTTTATCGTTGTCGGGATGAACTGCATATTCATCTATATTTTCTTCCACATAGGAGGAGCCGATTTCATCAGGAACATCATCCAGCCTTTCGTTAAACTTTTCTTCTCGTGGGGAGGAGAAACAACTGTCAAAATCCTGACTAGCCTGGGGATATGGGCAGGTCTTTGGTATATTTGTTACTGGCTCTATAAAAACAAACTGTTTATCAAAATATAAGGGAATAACCCTGCTTTAAATTTTTTCTGACAATCACATTATGAGCAAGCGTTTAATTCTGAAAGCGGTCGCTTTCTGCCTTACTTTGATCATTGCCGCATCATGTTCTCAGGCTGATCAGGGAAACTCCGGAAGCCATAAAGGAGATAATAAAAAATCTGACGGGAGAAAAAGCAGACCTGTCGATTATGTCAATCCCTTTATCGGAACTCAGTATTTCGGACACACATACCCGGGAGCTTCTCTCCCCTGGGCTCTCGTGCATGTGAGTCCCGACTGCCACACTACAGGATGGACTTATGCCGCGGGCTATACCTGGGCCGACAACACCATCATGGGATTCAGCCATACACACTACAGCGGCGTCGGGATGACAAGCGGGGGCGACATCCTTTTCCAGCCCACGGTAGGGAATAAACTGCAAATAACGCCCGGAACTGCCGACAATCCGGATGAGGGATACAGATCAACCTTCGATCACTCTGAGGAAACGGCCTATCCCGGATATTACTCGGTTGTGCTCAGGGATTACAACATAAAGGTTGAACTTACTTCAACAAGAAGAGTGGCATTCCATCGTTACACCTTTCCTGAAACCACAAATGCAAATATTATCATCGACCTGGGACACCAGATCGGAACAGCCCCGCAGCCGGACGATTCTCATATCATGATCGCGAGCGACAGGCGCATCGAAGGCTACAGGAACAGTCCTATGGGAAAGGTCTTTTTCTGCGCGGAATTCAGCAAACCTTTTCTTTACTACGGTACCTTCGACCTCGGCCGCAGCACTCCCGAATCGGGAAGTGGCATCTTCCCCTACAAGAGCGGCGAAACAGGCAAAAGAATAGGAGCCTTCGTCAATTACAGCACTTCAGAAAATGAACGGATAACAGCATGCGTGGCCCTGTCGTACGTGAGCCTGAAGGGAGCCAGGAAAAACCTTGAAGCTGAAAAGGGCGACGGTGATTTCGACAGAGTAAGGAAAGAAGCCCTTGAAACCTGGAACGACGAGTTATCGCGAATTGAAATAGAAGGAGCCGGCCCTGAACAAAAGGAAATCTTTTACACCGCCCTGTACCGTTCGCTCCTTTCGCAGTACATCTATCAGGATGTCGACGGAAAGTATTTCGGGATGGACGGCAAAGTACACGAAGCTGCAGATTATGATTTTTACGGTTCCTTCTCGTGCTGGGATACCTACAGGTCGCAGCATCCACTGCTTACTATCATGGCTCCTGAAAGAGTCAACGATTTCCTCAAGTCGATAGAAGCCAAAATAAGAGACTTCGGATGGCTGCCGGCTCAGCATTTTGCAAATATATACCGCGAATCGATGGTAGGCGATCACCTTGTTCCGGTTATCGTTGACGGATATCTTAAAGGACATAAAGGCTTCGATGCCGGCTTCGTATACAATGCCATGAAGACCAAGGCGCTCGAGATGCCCAAACCTCCTGTCCCCCTGAGTTCAGGCCGCTCGGGACTCGAGTACTATCTCAAACTGGGCTATACCCCGGTTGACAAGGTGACGGAATCCGTTTCAAACACCCTTGAACTTGCCTACGATGACTGGTGTATCGCCCAAATGGCCCGCGCCATGGCTAAGGAGGACGATTACAGGATGTTCATGGAAAGGGCGAAAAATTATGTAAATGTGTGGGACAGCGAAACTGAATTCATGAGACCGCGAAAAGCAGATGGCACTTTCCTGGAAATGGCCGGAGGAAAAGAACAGGATATAGTGGAAAAAGACGGGCACCGCTATTACCGGTATTTCGATCCCCTTCTTGTCGGCGTCAGGCCAAACCGCCATTACACCGAGTCGAACGCGTGGCAGTATATCTGGTCGGTACAGCACGACATAAACGGACTGATATCCCTTTTTGGAAGCAATGAAAGTTTCAACAGGAAACTTGATACATTCTTCAGCATGGATCCTTCCATAACCGGTCCTAAGTATATCGGTGTGGTTGGAACAATAGGACAATATGTCCATGGAAATCAGCCTTCGCACCATGTGGCGTATCTCTGGAATTATTCCGGAGAGCCCTGGAAAACACAGTATTGGACCAGGCAGATATGTGAACAGCTTTACCGTCCGGGTCCCGGAGGATTATGCGGAAATGAGGATATGGGATCCCTTTCTTCGTGGTATGTTCTCAGTTCGATGGGATTTTATCCGGTGACACCCGGAAACCCTGTTTACAGCATCGGCAGCCCTCTTTTCGGGAAAACCACAATCAGACCGGCAAAGGGTGTGGAATTCATAATTGAAGCGGAGAACAATTCATCCGAAAACAGGTATATCCAGTCGGCCACACTTAACGGCGAAGCGCTTAACATACCGGAAATCAGTCACGCGGACATAATGAAGGGCGGCAGACTCACATTTGTCATGGGCCCGGAACCCAACAAAGAACTATTCAAACTTCACCGCCCCGATCCCCCCGACAACAGGTAATGTAATCTCAGTACCATTGAGATCAAGAGTAAGCCTAGTACCCGGATCGGGCCAGAGCGTGTATTCCCTGTCGCTCGAGAATATCATAAGCCCTATCTGTTTTCCTGCCGGAATAATCTGATCGTCAGGCTCGAGCTCAAAAGTCATTTCATAGAAACGGCCCGCCTTAAGCGGCTCGCTTTCGGTCAGCGACCTGTAGTTCCGAAGGTCGGCCCAGCCCCGTGTAATTATGTTATCCGTCGGCCTCGGGTTTCTCGATTCCGTCCAGGGCAGGCTTACAAGCCATACTGATAAATTGACGGCAGGCTTGTCGCTTGAAGCCTTTATTTTTATCGAAGGAGTCCCCGAAATATGCAAGTCTTCCTTCAACGGAGGTGTAAGATAAATAAGCCGGTGATCGGTCCATTCGGCTTTTGCGAGAGTGCTGCCGCTAAAAGAGAAATTGTCCACAAGAGTCTCATAACTCTTTTTGGCAGGCTTGTTCATAAGCAGCGAGCCGGCCTGAGGCGCACCCGGACCCAGGAAGAACCTGACCGGCGATGCTTCCGGATTCGGATAATCGGGATAGGAAGTCGGCTCCAGCCTGTCGTCGCCCTCACGTACAATCCATGCCTTCGGATCTTTTTCGACATCATTCTCAACCCCGAAAAGATAACGTGTGAACCATCTGTTCATCATCCGGAAGGGTGGTTCGCCTCCATGGCCTCCCTGGTGAAAATAAACCTGAAGCGGAACTCCTTTATTCTTAAGTACATCCATAAAACGAATACTGTGGCTTATCATCACATTCCAGTCGTTGAAGCCGTGAGCCATAAGTGTTGCCGCCCTGTAATCGTTCATGTAATTCATAAGGTCGCGCTCAGCCCAGAAATCATTGTAGTCGCCTGTTTTCCTGTCCTGCCTCGCGTGCATCACTCCCCGTTTTATAACACTGTCGCAATATTCGCAGTTATCGGGATTTGAATGGATGAAATCGTAAAGGACATCAACATCCTCGCCGATATAGCCTCCCGGACTGCGGACCAGACCGTTGGAACGGTAATAATGGTAATACGAATTGTTTGGAGCAACAGGGATTATGGCCTCAAGTCCCTCAACACCGGTAGTGGCAGCCGCGAAAGGTATCGTTCCGTTATAGGAGGTCCCGATCATACCGACTTTGCCTGTAGCCCAGTATGCTTTTACCTCTTCTGTTCCATCGGGAGTAGTGTAAGCTTTTGCCCTGCCGTTAAGCCAGTCGATAACCGCCTTCGGGGCAAGCGCCTCAATCCTTGTGCCTACCGTCGGACAGCCCTGCGACAAACCGGTTCCCGGAGCTGAGGAATGAACAACAATAAAACCATATGGTACCCATGCCCTGGTCTGGGAAGTGGATATCACCGGCCGCTGACCCCTCCTCTGAATGGGAGGCATCTTCGCCCTTTCCGGAGGATCGGCATCCAGTTCCTGCCTCACGTTCCAGAAATACTGACTTGCCGATGACCCAGTACCCGCGAAATATGGACTCGATTCGTATACAACGGGCAGCTTCAGACCATCTGTCTCAGTCTGCGCGGGACGGGTTACATCAACATGCATCCTGTCTTTCCGGCCGTCACCGTCGGTGTCAAACTCAGTCTCCACCCAGAGATCATGACGTATCCATTCCTCAGGATCTTCAAATTCAGGTATCCTCTGAGCCTCACCGTTCAGGATAACAGGAACAACCAACGACCTGTCCCTGCCGGATTCAAGGCTTGATTTATCTACAGTCTGGGAATTAATTCCTGACTGAAAAAATACAGCTGTAAGAGCTGAAATAAAAAACATTTTTAAAAACTTCGGCATATCTGATTTGGAATAAGATTCTTATCTTTTCTTTTACAAAGAAACTGATTTTCCCAGAATAAACCCCGGAAAAATATCAGCACAAAACAATGACTTCAGTGGCTTGATCACCGGAGCCGGTATCACTACGACAAGTAACAATCTCGCGGCATAACAGTCCGGATTCTGAATTTGGCTTTCAGCGCCGCGATAACAATGTAATAACAGCATAATCTCCTGCATTGCAGCACGATTACAAAAACCTAAGCCGGAGAGACGGTACAGACAGGGATTTAACGGAACATTTTCCTAAATTCGCATGTTCGTTGTTTAACAGTAAAACAAGCAAGAACCTGAAATTTTTTTTATCAGATAATTAATTTAAACTCCATGAAAAAACATTTCCTCCTATCACTGCTTGCACTGACAGTGCTTTCAGCTACATTATTCTCCCAGCAGGCCCTTTTCGGAGGGGCAACCATCACTTCTCCCGAGATCAATGCCGACAATTCAGTCACGTTCAGATTCCAGGCACCCGATGCAAAGGAAGTAAAGCTGACAGGCGACTGGATGCCTGCCCAGGGCTGGACTCCGGGTTCGGAACTGATGACTAAAGACGATAAAGGCCTCTGGTCCTACACCACCGCTCCCCTTGCCTCCGACTTGTACAGCTATTCATTTATAGTCGACGGTATCAGAAATACCGACCCCAATAATGTCTACATGATCAGGGACGTGGCCACTGTAACCAACGTGTTTATCGTGGGAGGCGGAAAGGGCGACCTTTACCAGGTTAACAATGTCCCCCACGGAACGGTTGCAAGAAGATGGTACGACTCCCCTTCGCTGGGAATGAAAAGACGAATCACCATCTACACCCCTGCAGGATACGAGAACTCGAAACAGAAATACCCGGTGCTGTACCTGCTTCACGGAATGGGAGGCGACGAAGAGGCCTGGATAAACCTTGGAAGAACATCCCAGATCCTGGATAACCTGATTGCCCAGGGAAAAGCCTTGCCAATGATCGTGGTGATGCCTAACGGGAATGTCGCTCAGGAAGCCGCTCCCGGAGAATCAAGCCTCGGTTTCCAAAAACCGACCATGCAGCTCCCGAATACCATGGACGGGAAATATGAGGAAACTTTTATGGATATCGTGGCCTTCGTGGAAAGTAATTACAATGTTATAACAGAGAAATCGGGCCGGGCAATAGCCGGTCTGTCGATGGGAGGCTATCACTCACTGCATATCTCAAGATTCCATCCCAACAAGTTCGACTATATCGGACTCTTCTCTGCAGCAATAATGAACGATCCGAATAATTCATCCAAAGTCTATGAAAATTTCGATGAAACCCTTCAGCAACAGCTTAAGAATGGCTTCAAATTATACTGGATCGGTATCGGCAAGACCGACTTTCTTTACAAAACCAACGTCGAATTCAGGAGCAAGCTCGACGCGATAAAATTCCCGTATGTTTACAGGGAAAGCGAAGGCGGACACACCTGGACGAACTGGAGGACTTACCTGTCGGAACTGGCGCCTCAACTTTTCAGATAATTAATTGAATAAAACAAAATCATAATATGACAGATTTTGAATTTTACAATCCGGTAAAAGTCTTTTTCGGGAAGGAGCAGTTCCCGAAAATCTCAACTCAGATTCCTGCAGGAAGCAAAGTGATGTTTCTCTACGGTGGGGGAAGCATAATGAAAAACGGTGTCTATGACAGGGTAAAGGCTGCACTGGAAAGATTTGAAGTTACGGAGTTCGGCGGAATTGAGCCCAATCCCCTGTACGAAACTGCCATGAAGGCTGTGGAAATCGCGAAGGAAAAGAATATCGACTTCCTTCTGGCAGTGGGTGGCGGATCGGTTATCGATGCCACAAAATTCATTGCCGCTGCCATCCCCTACAGATTCGGCGACCCCTGGAATATTCTTGCCAAAGGAATGCCCGTAGTTTCCGCCGTCCCCCTGGGTGTGGTACTTACTCTTCCTGCAACGGGAAGCGAGATGAACAAGAACGCGGTGATAAGCAGAAAATCCACCGATGAAAAGCGCTCCTTCGGATCTCCGTTGGTGTTCCCGAAATTTTCCTTTCTCCTGCCCGATGCAGCCGGAACTCTTCCCAAACGCCAGGTAGCCAACGGTATTGTCGATGCATTCGTGCATGTCACAGAACAGTATCTTACCTATCCGGTCAATGCTCCCATTCAGGACAGATTCGCGGAAGCCATACTAGTTACACTGATCGAACAGGCGCCGGCGGTATACGAAAACCCAGCCGACTATGAGGCAATGTCGAACCTGATGTGGTCAGCCACCATGGCCCTGAACGGACTTATCCAGTGCGGTGTGCCGGGCGACTGGTCAGTTCACAGCATAGGACACGAACTGACTGCCCTTCACGGGATCGATCATGCAAGAACGCTGGCAATAGTGCTGCCGGGGCTCTGGAAAACCCTCCTGGAAGAAAAGAAAGGCAAGCTGCTGCAGTTTGCCGAAAGAGTGTGGAAAATTACTGAAGGAAGCGATGATGAACGTGCCCTCAAAGCAATAGATAAAACAGTTGAATTCTTTGAATCGCTCGGAGTGCCGACCCGTCTGAGTGCCTATAACGTCAAAGCCGATACTATAGACAAGATAGTTTCGAGATTCGAGGACAGGAAATGGCTCGAACTGGGCGACAGGGGACTTACTACACCTGAAACAACAAGAAAGGCACTGACACTGCAGCTGTAAGCGCAGGGCGGTCGTACAGTCGTGCGGTCGTGCGGTCTTGCGGTCGTGCGGTCTTGCGGTCGTGCGGTCTTGCGGTCGTGCAGTCTCTTCGCCCTGAGCCCTGTGCCCTGTGCCCTGCGGTTTTCTTCTCGTTTTACAAATAGTTCTTCGAAAAAATGTATAAAAACACAAAAAGTCGTTTGTAAAAATGTATATTTGTACAAAATATCAGGAATGAGAAGAACTAAATGGGCGGAATTAGTTGCATGGAAAAACTCTCCAGGGAGGAAGCCCCTGATTATTCGCGGTGCCCGACAGGTTGGGAAGACCTGGCTGATGAAGGAATTTGGCAGAACTGAATACGCCCAGACTGTTTACCTGAATTTTGAAAAGAACCAGCATCTGGCAAACCTTTTTGCCGGAGACTTTGATATTAAAAGAATTATCACGGGTATGCAGGCAGAGACGGGACTGATAATCAAGCCTGAAAATACCCTGATTATTTTTGACGAGATACAAAGCGCTCCCCGGGCTATGACTTCATTAAAGTATTTTCAGGAAGATGCAGGTGAATATCACCTTGTTGCAGCCGGGTCACTATTGGGAATGGCGCTCCATTCAGAGGCCTCATTCCCTGTGGGAAAAGTCCAATTCATGGATCTGCACCCCCTGACCTTCCCGGAATTTCTTGAAGCGCTTGGAGAAGATGGACTGGTACAAATACTGGGCTCAGGTGACTGGGAATTAATAACAGCTTACAAATCAAGATATATCGAACGTCTTCGTCATTACTATTTCGTTGGAGGTATGCCTGAAGTTGTTTCGCGGTTTAGCGGGAATAGCAGCTTCAGGGAGGTACGTGATATTCAGAAAGAAATCCTCAACGGTTACGATCAGGATTTTTCAAAGCACGCTCCTTCAACCATTGTACCCCGCATCAGAATGCTCTGGAATTCAATACCATCACAGCTTGCAAAGGAAAACAAAAAGTTCATTTACGGACTGGTTAAAGAGGGTTCCCGGGCAAAAGATTATGAACTGGCACTGTCATGGCTGACCGATTGCGGCCAGGTGGAGCGGGTATACCGGGTATCCAAACCCGCCATCCCTCTGAAAGCTTATGAAGACCTTAGTGCCTTTAAACTGTTTCTGGTTGACATTGGATTACTATCTGCTATGACGGATATTGATCCTCATATCCTTCTGGAAGGCAGTAAAATATTGACTGATTTTAAAGGAGCATTAACTGAACAGTATACATTTCAACAGCTTGCAGCTTCAGGAGAGTTTGTTATTTATTATTGGTCCGCTGAACGTTCCACCGCAGAGGTTGATTTTGTTTTACAACATGGGAAAAATATTATCCCTGTTGAAGTTAAAGCAGAAGAGAATCTCCAGGCAAAAAGTCTGAAAGTCTATAGAGAAAAATATAATCCGGGAATTGCAGTCCGCACTTCCATGTCGGATTACCGCCGTCAGGACCAGTTTATTAATCTGCCGCTTTACGCGCTGAACCTCCTGGGTAACTTGTAAAAGATAAAACTACCTGCCCGACTTGCACAAACTGCACAATCGCAGGAACTCAAAAAATAATATCGTTTCAGGTAAAATATTTGTCGAATAACAATAAGCAGGATATCGTTTATCGATAAAAATTCGTGTGGTTTTCCTCGGTCGTGCGGTCGTGCGGTCTTGCGGTCTTGCGGTCTTGCGGTCTTGCGGTCTTGCGGTCCCTTCGTCTCCTCTTCTCCTCTTCGCCCTGTGCTCTGTGCCCTGTGCTCTGTGCCCTGTGCCCCGTGCTCTGTGCTCTGCGCCCTGCGGTCACTAAAACAGACCGGGGAAGATTGCTGACGGCCACCCCTCCGGGGTGGACTTGGTGTTATTGTCCTTTACCCCGGGCAAAACCGGGGCTACTGGATGGCCAGCCCTCCAGGCTGGACCTGGTGTTGTTGTCATTAACCCCGGGCAAAACCGGGGCTATTGGATGACCAGCCCTCCGGGCTGGTTGCTCTATTGCCATTTTCGTCACCTGGCAGTATCGGCACTACTGAAAAAGCAGCCCTTAAGGTTGGTTGCCTTATTGCAATATCGTTACTTGTGATACCGGCACTACTGGAAAACCAGGGGTTATATCTGGATTGCTGACACCGGAGGTGTCATCTTCCAATAGCCCGGGTATCGTCCCGGGAAAATGGCGCCCCACAACAGGTACAACCCCGGAGGGGTTGACTTCAAATTGATTCCCTTTATTTATACGTTAACTGATATCAGTAATGTTATCTTTAGAACTCCCAAATATCGGATAATATGTAAGGAATGGCGGAATTCGTTTTTGTAATCAACAGGGCAGTACTGTAAAAGATGGTCCGAGACAATTAAATTTGTAAATTTGCTTTATGATGACTAAAGATGATATATTGTCTCGTTTAAGAGAATTGAAACCAACCTTGTACAGGGATTTCGCGGTAAAGGAAATAGGTTTGTTTGGTTCATTCGCGGACAATACCCACGATGAAGACAGTGATATTGATATACTTGTTGAGTTGGAAAGGCCTATCGGATGGAAATTCTTTTCACTTGAATTGTATCTTGAAAAGATATTCAAAAGGAAAATTGATCTGGTGACAAAAAATGCTATTAAGCTTCAAATCAAAGATTCAATCTTGAAACAAGTCAATTACGTTTA
>JAXDBC010000121.1:0-9399 GCA_034679225.1 Bacteroidales bacterium
GGCACGCGATATTTGATAAACAAATTGAGCAGTAACTTCCATTTGAAGAAGCTTTTCCCCTTTGGGGGATCCCGATAGCTCCCGATAGCTATCGGGACGGGAGGGAAAGGGGGTGAATAAAAGTAAGAGACTCAGGGTTAAGCGTTTAGTGTCCTTTAAGGTCAAATCCTCATTGTAAGTGACTTGCAAGACCTGCACAACTTGCAAGACTTGCAAGACTTTCCCTGCGCCGCAAGCCGCGTACCGCATGCCGCTCGCCGTTCATTCGCCCCCCGCTTGAGCGGGGCAGGCTCTACGGCGGAGGGGATCCTCCCGATGCAACCTTCGCTAAAGCCTAATTGTAAGAGACTTGCAAGACCTGCAAGACTTGCACGACCTGCAAGACCTGTCTCTGCCCCCGTGCCCCGTGCTTTTCTTCGTCCCCCCTTCTCCCATTCTCCCATTCTCCCATTCACCTTCTTCATGCCGCTCGCCGTTCTTCCACCCTGGAGAATGGCGCCTGTCATCCCTCGCCGAACCTTCCGCGACTCACCTTGCCTGACCCGGTAAAACTTTTCAAAGCGGACAATAAGTTATACAGCAAGCCGTATCACATTGCCGGCAGAAAGCCAACAAGAACCATTTTTTCATATTTAAAGTTCAGAAATGTAATGTTTGACGGAAATACCCGTTCTTATTTAGTTTGGCAGATGGTTTTATCCACTTGTTCCTGTTCAACGGATTTATCCGTAAATGTACGCGAATCAGGAAATGACATAATAGAATGTTTATGAACGTTGTTTTTATACAAGTGGTACATAAAGGACGATGGATGAAGCAAGTGAAAAAAATAATTACATTTACCCCTTTCAAAAAGAATAGCCGGTGAAATCGGGACAAGCACTTCTTGTTACAATTATTTCAGTCACAATACTGTCATCCTGCAATAAATACAAATGCAGGGACCTCAATCAGGGGGAGATCCACTATGATGTCAGTTTCAAGGGTCATATCTCGCGCATGCCCAGGGAAGTCCTGCCTAAAAGCCTTGTCGTATCATTTAAGAATGATAAAATATTATATGAGCTCGTTTCCCCGTTCGGCAATTCCGGAATAATAAACCTGGCCAATCCCGCGAAGGACATCTATGATACATACATCAGCATGTTTACCCTGAAATATTTCTATCCTTCACAACCGGGCGAAATATATCCGGGATTCGAATCAATGAAGGGAATCAATATCAGGAAAACATCTAACACATCAGTAATATGCGGCTTCGAATGCAAGAATGCCGAGGTTACCCTACCTTTCGACAGGTCAAAGAAATTTCAGATATGGTACACCACTGAAATACCGGTATCAAAACCAAACGCTTCCACTCCTTTTCATGAGATCGACGGAGTACTTATGAACTTTTTCTTCATAATCGGCTCCTCCGAATTCCACTTTGAGGTCCAGAATGTTTATAAAAAAGAGATCCCAGATAAAGCATTTGAAAGAAGGGAGAAATTCAAAAGAGTCTCGAAAAAAGATATAAACAGATTCATCGACAAAATTGTAAGTTTTTGAAAGACCCCGGTCTGAAAAAACCTGTATGTAAGTAAACAACAAGCTCTTTTGCCGGTATCGCCGTACTGAATGCCTTTCAAAGTTTGCTTTCACGTCCTTTCCGATTTCCAAATTTATTACCTTTGGGGTGTTTTTTGGGGTGTGTGTAATTGGGACGTGATGCGCAAAAGCAAGGAAAACAGGAATAAAAAGTCGTCTAAGACAAAGGTAAAATCAAAGCCTTTCTTCACGGATGAAAGAGTCAGTTTTATAATAGGGATCATGATATCAGGCTTTGCCGTCTACCTGCTTCTGGCATGTATATCTTACCTTTTCTGGTGGGAAACAGACCTTAGCCTTGCCGATTCCAGCGTTATTTCCAATGCAGATATCAAGGTCAGGAACTGGTCGGGGAAGAGTGGCCATTTCCTTGCCAAAATGTTAATCGGTTACGGATTCGGGTACGGGGCTCTGCTGATACCCCTGATTGTCGGCGTTATCGGGCTCAGGCTTCTCAAATTCCCAAAGCTTACTCTATGGAAGCTGATTGTCAAACTGAGCTTCGCGGTTATAATCATTTCCCTCATACTGGGCTTCATTTTCGGAAATGCCGACGGATACCTCGGCGGAGGCCCCGGAGGAGCTCAGGGATTCAAGATAACTGAATGGCTTAACTCCTTCGCCGGCAAGATCGGCACAGGTATTATCCTCTTGTTTCTTACAATAGGATATCTGGTTTTTGCACTGAGATTCAAACCCGAGACTTTCACCAAAACCATTCCATCCACAATAATAAGCGTCATTCCTTCAGTCCATGGCTCTTCATCCGGAGAACCGGCCAGCGATTCCGAAACTGAAAAAGATAATGAGAAGAAAAAGGACGAATTGGAATTCGTTGTAAAACGCCCCAGTGACAATGATTACGACAGCGAATCGCCAAGGGGGCCTATTGTCCATGTCCTCGGGAAAGACGGTCAGAATACCAAAACACCGGAAAAGCTGCCTATAAACATCACCAGGCCCATAGCAACGGATGTCCTGCCCGATCACGAGGTTCAAAGGATAATTGAGAATTACGACCCCAAACTCGACCTGTCAAGATACAGATACCCTCCGGTATCACTTCTTACCGACCATAAATCGGAGTTTGAATTCGACGACAAAGAAGTCATAGAAAACAAGGAAAATATTATTAAAACCCTTGGCGACCATAATATTGCCATAAAGCATATTTCCGCCACGGTAGGTCCGACAGTCACCCTTTACGAGATAGTTCCCGAAAGAGGTATCCGTGTTGCACGTATCAAATCGCTCGAAAACGATATTGCCCTTAACCTGTCGGCCCTGGGAATTAGAATAATAGCTCCTATCCCCGGACGGGGAACGGTGGGTATTGAAGTCCCTAACAAGAAGCCGGAGATAGTCTCGATGAAATCGCTCATCTCTTCGAAGGCATTCCAGGAATCAAAATTCGACCTTGCCCTTGCACTCGGCAGAACAATCACCAATGAACCTTTCATTGTCGACCTGACAAAAATGCCTCACCTTCTTGTAGCAGGCGCCACCGGACAGGGCAAATCGGTAGGTATCAATGCAATTATTACTTCGCTCCTATACAAGAAGCACCCGTCGGAAGTAAAACTGGTGCTTATCGATCCGAAAAGGGTGGAACTTCCCCTGTATTCAAAGATAGAGCGTCACTTCCTGGCAAAGCTTCCCGGCGAGGAGGATGCAATTATTACCGACACCCAGAAAGTAATAAACACTCTGAATTCCCTGTGCATCGAGATGGACAACAGGCTCGAACTTATGAAGGATGCTCAGGCCAGGGCTATCAAGGAGTACAACGATAAATTCGTATCCAGAAGACTTAACCCGGAGAAAGGCCACCGATACCTTCCCTATATCGTTCTTATCATTGATGAGTTCGCCGACCTCATCATGACGGCCGGAAGGGAGATTGAACCTCCGATAGGGCGCCTTGCCCAGCTTGCAAGGGCAATAGGTATACACCTTATCATCTCAACGCAGCGTCCTTCAACAAATATAATCACCGGGTTCATCAAGGCCAACTTCCCTACACGCATAGCCTTCAGGGTATTCTCGTCAATCGACTCAAGGACGATAATCGACGCAACAGGAGCCGACCGGCTGGTGGGACGCGGAGATATGCTGGTATCCTCAGGTGCCGAACCGATAAGAGTGCAGTGTGCATTTGTCGATACAAATGAAATAGAACAAGTTACCGAATTCATCGGATCTCAACAGGGTTATCCCGACGCGATGCACCTTCCCGAGTATATCGACGACAGCGAAGGCGGACTGCAGGATGTAGACCTTCGAAAGAGGGATCCGATGTTCGAGGAAGCCGCCAGGCTTGTTATACAACACCAGCAAGGATCTACATCACTTATCCAGAGAAAACTGTCGATCGGCTATAACAGGGCCGGCCGCCTGATCGACCAGCTTGAAGCCGCCGGAGTGGTGGGTCCATTCGAGGGAAGCAAGGCAAGAGAGGTCCTTATTTCTGATTATACATATTTGGAACAGATTTTGAAGGATATTGAATAAAAAGATCTTAATGATAAGACTTCCTGCAATAATCATCCTCGCGGCCACCGCACTCAGCCTGTCCGCCCAGAATGACCCGGCTGCCGTTAAGGTACTCGAAAACTTCTCAGCCAAAGCAATAAAAGCTCCTTCGGTATCAATGCAATTTACACTGGAAACTGTTGATCAGCTTGAAGGTACATCAAGCAGCCTAAAGGGTTCGGCAGTTCTGAGCAAAGACCGCTACAGGATTGAATTGCCAGAAAATATATTATGGTACAACGGGGAAAATATGTGGAGCTACCTTCCCGATGTGGAGGAAGTAACCATTACAAAACCTGACAGGAATGACGATTCGTTCATGGCAAAGCCCTCAGCAATATTCACCATCTGGAAAAAGAATTACAAGTCCCGCCTCCTTGAAGAGAGAACGGCTTCGTACTTAATCGACCTGTATCCCCAGGACATCAACAGCGACCACGTAAGGATCAGGCTCGAAATAGGCAAAGCCGGGCTTGATCTCAAGGGCCTTGAATATAAATACAAAAACGGGATTACAGTGATGCTGAAAGTGACAGGCTACGACCTCAGCTACAAGCCGGACGACTCCGAATTTGCCTTCTCAACGGCCAAATACAGAGGTGTTGAAATAATCGACATGCGCTAACCCCTGGCCGTCTCCCTTCTGGGATAAGCTATTCGTGCATGATAAATGTTAGAAAGACGCTTTATGAATACTTTCTTAATATCCGAAATGTCTTTAAACGTGAGAGGCGTCTCGGAAAACTGGCCGTCCTGTTCCTGGATATAAATTATCCTTTCAACCAACTCGCTTATGTTTTCCTCAGAATAATTTGACAGACTTCTTGAAGAAGCTTCAACTGCATCGGCCATCATGACAATTGCAGTTTCTTTGGACAGGGGTTTTGGACCTTCGTAGGCAAAATGCTTTTCCATATCGGTCCCCTTCGGATTCCTGTCGAGATATTTCTTGAGAAAGAAATATGCCACCCCAGTACCGTGATGAGTCTGTATGAAATCAGCAATGGCAGAAGGAAGATTGTATTTTTTTGCAAGCTCCATTCCCTTTTTTACATGCCCTATGATTATTTCCGCACTTTCAAGGGCTTCAATCTGATCGTGAGGACTGAAACCTTCTGCCTGGTTTTCAATGAAGTATTCCGAATGATAAGTTTTCCCAATATCATGGTACAAGGCTCCTGTCCTGGCAAGAAGATTATTCACACCAATCTCCCTGGCGGCTTCTTCGGCCAGGTTCGCAACCTGCAGCGAATGCTGGAATGAGCCCGGGGCTTCCTCCGCAAGTTTCCGTAGCAAAGGCTGGTTTGTATCGGCCAACTCGAACAGTGTAGCATCCGACAGGAATCCGAACATCTTCTCAAAAACAAATATCAGGGGATAGCTCAGGAACAGAAGAACTCCGTTGACTGCAAACCATACGTAATTCCGCCAGTTCATCCCGGCAAGGCTACCTTCCTGCATCAGACCTATTCCCAGATAAACTAATGAATAGGAAAGAAAAGCTATCACAGCTGCAGTGAATAACCTTGCCCTCCTGTATATATTTGTAAGAGAAATTATTACCATCACCCCCGCGATAAAGCTCAGGAAAACAAACTCGAACGAATTGGGAACAAAGAAGCCTGTAAGCATTATTGTTATAAGGTATACAAAAAGCGCCAGCCGAGAATCATAAAAAGTTCTCACCATTATCGGTATGATGGCAAATGGTATCAGGAAAATAACATTCCCCGGTACATAGACCACCAGGCGGGTTATGATAAGAAACAAAAGTATTATCAGGATGATGAAAAAGGTCTTGTGCGTGGAACTCAGCACGTCAAATCTGAAATAGAACATGAAAAAATAGAGGGCAAGATAGCATGCCGTAACCTCAATAAGCCTTCCGAAAACAATAAGCCACATTTCATCCTTGCCAAGACGCCTTTCGTATTCGTTCTTCATCGATTCCAGCATCATGAACTTCTGGTCATCCACTATCTCTCCCCTCGATATTATGAGCTCTCCCTTCTGGACAAGCCCGCGGGCATGGCTTATCTCACCCAGCATCTTTGTTTTAACTGCATTCGACGTGGCTGCATCATAAAAGAGGTTCGGCTCAATGAAATCATAAAGGGCAACTTCGGACAGGAACTCCCTGATTGGTCGGGATTGTGCCGAAACATAGCGGCTCTCGAGTTCAGCTTTTTTTTCTTCGGCAAACTGGTAGGCAGCCTTCTCATTATAGAGTTCACTCACCGGCCTCTCATCGGCAACCTTACCGCTGATAACCGTTACACCGGAAGGAAGCTTCTCGTATGGCATCAGTTCATTGCTTTCAAGAATTCCTTTCTGATAGATCCTTGACAGAATGGAATCAAGCTCCCTCTTAACTGCCTGGAATCCCATCGGATCAATTGCTCTGGATTCTTTTTCCACTTTCTCGCGGACTTCGTT
Source organism: Bacteroidales bacterium (assembly GCA_034679225.1). GTDB lineage: Bacteria > Bacteroidota > Bacteroidia > Bacteroidales > VadinHA17 > LD21. The sequence continues at coordinate 6,559 of JAXDBC010000121.1, forward strand.
AAGATAAGCGTCGAAATCTGATATCTTATTCTTTCCAACCCCGGGGTCAAGCTTGAAATATGGTGCAAAATTCCGCAGTATGCTGTCGCGTTCCGCGATGATCACTTCATCCGGCTTCTCCACCGCGAAATCCCAGGGAGCTATCAGCGAAGAACTCAGCCAGGGCTTCCCCTTTTGGAACTCATACCTGAATTTGCCTTCACGGGGCGATATAGCAACGACAATGATGATGCTTGCAATGAAGAGAAGTAAATGATACAGATAGTTCTTATTGGGTTTTACCTCCGGGGGTCTTCTCGATAATGCCATGGCTGCAGTTTTTGATATATCTGATTATCAAATCCAAAAATATAGATATTTTTTAAGCTCCGTCAATCATTTTCCTGATTTCTGCAGAAATCATACGCTTTATACGGGAATCCCATAATTTACTAATTTTGAAAAAACATTTCAGATGGACACTTTCGTTTGCTGCAACGTTTTCGTTCCGCTTCGTTCCGGACCCTCACACCGCTCCGAAATGCTCAGCCAGGTGCTTTTCGGTGAGAAATACAGGATTATAGATCATGTTGGGCACTGGTACAGGATAGAAACCCTGTTCGACAACTACCGCGGCTGGATCGACACTGACCACCTTCAGCATTCAGCTGCCGGACAGGATGATACAGGACAGGTACTGAACAGATCCCTGCTCTGTCACGCGGAAGACGGAACCAAAATGGTACTGGAAGCAGGCTGCGAGGTTTATGACCCCGATTTTGAAAAAGGCAGTTTCAGGGCAGGCAGTTGTACATTCTCAGCCGCAGCAGATTTTAACCAGTCGTACCTGAAGGTTTCCGGAAACCTGGCCGATACCGCGCTGAAGTTCATTAACAGCCCTTATATATGGGGCGGAAGAATACCCTCCGGCATTGACTGTTCCGGATTTGTTCAGCTGGTTTACAAGATACAGGGGATAAAAATTCCTCGCGACAGCCGGCAACAGGCTGAAGCAGGTAACAGCATAAGCTTCCTGGAAGAGACACTCCCGGGCGATCTTCTGCTTTTCGATGATGAAAGTGGAAAAATAAACCACGTGGGAATGATACTCTCACGCGGACTGGTGATTCACGCTTCCGGAAGGGTAAGGATCGATTCCATCGACGCCCAGGGTATTTACAAGAAAGAAAAAAAAGGATATTCTCACAAACTAAGAACCATAAGAAGAATCACCGGTGAATAAACGGTATCGGATCCCTCCGGAAGTTTTTCAGAAGGAGATTCTTCCTGCTTTTCCAGATATTCCTGCTTTTCCTGCTTTTCCAGATATTCCTGCTATTTTGCAGTTCTCATTATTCGGTCGGCGATACCTTGAATGGACTCTTCTTCTTTCATCGCCTGTTCTTCAATGGCTTTTCCGCGCGAAAGAAGGTCTTCAACAAATTCCCTGTCATCAAGTCCGGCTGCGTTTATCCTGACATTCAAAAAAGCCCCCCTTATGCACGATCTCAGTGCCAGGGCTCCCACTGCAGCATCACTGACAGAGTTGGGATTACCCTTCTCAGCCATCTCCCTTAAAAGTTCGAAGGCAGGTAACGCGGTCTCCATCACCCTGAACGGCACCAGGCATGCGTTCTTTGTTGCTTCGGCAATCGCTGCCTTCCTGGCTTCAATCTCCTCATCAGTCTTTTTCGGAAGAGCAAAAGCCCCGAGTATTTTGTTGAAGGCTTCCGTGTCCTCATCAACAAATCGCAGCAGTCTGTTCTGGATCGCCTTTCCCTTCCCAGCCCATTCTGAAAACTCCTTCCAGCGGTGATCCCAGCCTCTCTTGTGTCCTGATATATTTGCCACCATCGTTCCAAGAGCCACGCCAAGTGACCCCATATAAGCAGAAACGGAGCCGCCTCCGGGAGCCGCGGATTCCGAAGCGGTTTCGTCCATGAAAGCCTTAAGGCTCATCGACCTCATTTTCCCCTCGTCTTCATCAGAGCTTATTACATATTCAATTATCTTCTCGCGCGGATTAAAGCTGCCAAGCTCACTTAATCCCATCGATTTAACGGCAATCTTAACAAGCTCTTCATCCGGAACACCCGTGGAACGTTGTTGTTTTTCAAGAAAATACCTTCCGGCTTCGAGCATCGACTTCAGCGGGATAAGACCTACAAGCTCCGAACCGGTCACCCTGACGCCCCTTGCATCGGCTTTCCTGCAGGTCTCATCAAAGGCAACATGAACCGGAGTAACCGAAATGTTGGTCAGGTTCATCGAGATCTGGGCTATTCCGTAATCCCTGATATACCAGCCAATCGCTTTCACGCACTTCAGTGTTCCCGGTACATTGACCATCTCACCCCTGTCACCCTTAACCATCCGTCCCTTCTCCCTGACATCAAAGGCAATGGCGTTGGCACGGCGCGTGGATGTGGTGTTCAGATTGATATTGAAGGCCACGAGGAAATCCCTGGCGCCCACCGCTGTTGCACCTGACCTGGCATTGAAGGCCGAAGGCCCGAAATCGGGCTTCCATTCAGGATCGGCAAGCTTCTTCCTTAATCCTTCATATTCCCCTGCCCTGCAAGTGGCAAGATTCCGTCTCTTCTCCTCAAAAGCCGCGTTTTCGTAGCAGTACACGGGAATAGACAGCTCCTCCCCTATTCTCTTTGCCAGCTTGCGGGCATAAACTACCGTTTCCTCCATTGTTATCCCCGAAACCGGAACTAGCGGGCATACATCAGTGGCTCCCATCCTGGGATGCTCACCATGGTGCTTCGACATGTCGATCAGCTCCGATGCCTTCTTCACTCCCCTGAAAGCAGCCTCGACAACAGCGTCCGGCTCACCCACGAAAGTTACCACCGT
>JAXDBC010000122.1:0-38114 GCA_034679225.1 Bacteroidales bacterium
TAAGATGGGGGCTCAGCCGCACTAAGACTTCAGCATGATAGGCGTTTAGCCACTCAATTTCGTGAGGTTCAAGAAGCGATTTGTCTATCAGCGACTTATCAATATAGCACAATGACATGGTCTCGAAACGGAGAAACCTGCCAAATTCCGTTTCTTCATCAACGTAGCATAGTATGATGTTTTCTGTCCTGATACCGTATTCACCCTCCCTGTAGATAGCCGGTTCATTGGAGGTAAGCATGCCTTCGGCGATGTCGGTTTTATTGTCGGCCGGACTTATACTCTGTGGGCCCTCGTGAACATTAAGGCAATAGCCTATTCCATGACCTGTTCCATGAGCGTAATTCATTCCCGATCCCCACATAGCCCTGCGGGCAACCAGGTCGAGCTGGTAACCCCTGGTACCTTCGGGAAACTTGGAAAGCGCAAGGTTAATATGTCCCTTCAGGACAAGGGTAAAGTCCGATATCTGTTGTTCCGAGGGGATATTGACAGCTATAGTCCGGGTTATGTCGGTTGTGCCTCCCGGGTACTGTCCTCCTGAATCAACCAGAAGAATACCCCTGTCCCCTATCACGGCTCCCGAACCTTTATCTGCATGGTAATGAGGCTGGGCGCTGTTTTGATTGAAGGCAACGATGGTTTCAAACGATGGCTTCAGAAATCCTTCCTGCTCCGCCCTGAATTCATCAATTTTCCCGGAAAGCGAGTCTTCAGTCATGACAATGCTTCCATGCTTGCTTTCGAACCAGTGGAAAAACCTGGTCAGGGCAACTCCGTCCTTAACCATCACCTTTTCAATATTCGCTATTTCAGTCCGGTTCTTAACCGACTTCAATCTGCAGGGAATGCTTATATCCTCAATAAATCCCGATGCCATGGACAATGCCCTGAACAATTCAAGCGATGTGACCTGGGGATTAAGGAATACAGACTCCCCTTCGGCAACAACAGAAATTATCTCAGTCACTTCCTCATAAGGAAGTATAACTATTCCGAGCCTGTCAAATTCAGATGCGAGCTTTGGGGGTATCTTGGCCTGATCGATGAAAAGCAACACCTGCTCATGCCCCACTAGTGCAAAACACAATAACAGCGGACTGTATTTAAGATCGTTGCCCCTGATATTCAAAAGCCACATTATATCCTCAGGTGATGACAAAAGATGGTAAGCTGCACCGGCTTTCTTCATCCCGTCCCTTAGCTCGGCAAGTTTTTCGGCTCTTCCCTTTCCTGAGTATTCAAGGGTATGATCGAAGGCCACGGAAAAAGGAAGTGAAGGACGATCGGACCATAATCCCGAGATCAGATCACAGTCAGTTTCAAAGTTCACTTTCTTCCCTTCAAGCCTCTGTTCAAGTCTTCTGAAAGCAGAAACCGGAAATATCCTCCCGTCAATCCCGATTTTATCTCCTGCACCTGCATTCTCTGCAACAAAATCCATATAATCGTTTCTCCGGTACTGGCCGGGGCGCATTAATTCAAATCCCGAACCGGCTAACTGACGCGCGGCCTGGATAAAATACCTCGAATCGGTCCATAAGCCGGCATGCGATTCCGTGATCACAACAGTGGCGGCAGAACCCGTAAAGCCTGTAAGCCACCTGATCAACTGCCAGTGTTCAGGTATGTACTCCCCAAGGTGAGGATCGGACATTGGAAGAATATAAATGTCAATCCCCTTTGCCTTCATGGCATTGCGAAGACTCAGCAGTTTTTCAGCAGGAGACGGCATTTATGATAAGTAACTGAGATTTTAGCGTGAAATAATTAACAACAGATAGTAATAGTTATTTTTCTTTCCCGAAGAAATTCTCAAGCCAGAAATTATTCGCTTCATTCCTCGAATGCAAAGCCTTCGCCCCGCCCCAGCCATGACGGCCATTCGGGTAGAGCATGAAACTGAATGTTTTACCTTCGTCCTGCAAACGCGAGATAAGGTATATTGAATTCTGCATGTGAACATTGTCGTCAAGGTCACCGTGAGTCATATACAGCTTTCCCCTTAAGTTTTTTGCCCAGGTAAGCGCTGATCCGTCCCTGTAGCCTTCCGGATTGTCCCGGGGGATATCCATGTATCGTTCAGTATAGACATCGTCGTAAAGCCTCCAGTCGGTAACCGACGATCCTGCAAATCCGTGAGTCCAGTAATCCGCTCCGCGGGTAAGCGCCATACAGGTCATGTAACCGCCGTAGGAGCTTCCCGTGATGCCCATTCTTGTACCATCGACAAAAGGCCTGGAAAGAAGCCACTTTACAGCATCCTGATAATCAAGTATCTCCCATTTGCCAAGACAGCGGTATAGATAATCAAGGCCCCTCTTGCCGAAATGGCCCGAACCCCTGTGATCGACGGTAAAGGTGATTATCCCGTTCTGAGAGTCCCACGAAGGATTCTCGCCCTGCCATCTGTTGCTGACATTCTTTGAATCGGGACCACCGTAAATCCTGAAAATAACAGGGTATTTCCCTGAAGGATTGAAGCCAATGGGATATGTTATGATCGCCGGCATCATGAAAAGCCCGTCGGAGGTAGGTATCCTTAGCAATTCAGCCTTCGAATGCCTGGATGGATCAAAGTCCGGCTGCTCAAACTTGTGTATCTCTCTGAGCTGCCTGCCGCGGCTGTCGAGAAGAATTATGGAACCGGGGCTGGAGATATTGTTCCATGTATCGACAATCCAGCTACCTTTCGGTGAGATGCTTGTCGAATGGCTTCCCGGACCGCTGGTAAGCTGAACAAGATTTTTCCCGTCGAGCCCTGCCCGAAACAGATGAGAGTCGGTGGATTCCTCACCCGTGGCAGTGAACCATATTACTTTTTGTGATTCATCAACACGTACAATGCCCGTGACCCTGAAATCAAAACCGGTAATCCGGGAAATAAGCCTGTTGTCCCAGCTGTAGTAATAAAGGTTTTCCCAGCCGTCCCTTACACTGTTGACAATGAAACCCGAACCGTCCTGCATCACATGAATATCCTTGTAGAAATCGAGCCAGGCTTTCTGCTTCTCATTATAGATTACAGAGAAATCGCCAGTGACCGGATCAGCCAGTATGATATTCATCTCATTCTGATCGCGGTTTATCACCTGAACAGCCAGCTTTTTGCTGTCGGGTGTCCAGAACGGCCATGCGATATACTGGTCAACATTATAATCGGTCTTCACCCATACAGTCTTACCGGATGCAATATCGGCAATACCCATTTTCACCTTCGGATTAGGGTCGCCGGCCTTCGGGTAAGGAACCTGCTCCAGCTTGCCGTGAATACCGTCAGCCTCATCAAGGCGGTTCAGGGTGAATACCGGCACATCGGCTTCGTCAGTCCTGAGATAGGCAATCCTGCTGCCGTCGGGCGACCACCAGAAAGCAGCATAACGGCTCGGGCGGTCGAGTATCTCCTCCATATAAACCCAGGAGGAGTATCCGTTATAAATCCTGTCGGATGCATCGAATGTAAGCCTTACCTCCTTCCCCGCTGCAAGGTCGTATATATAGAGATCCTTGTTCCTGGTATAAGCTATCTTTTGACCGTCGGGCGAAAAACGAAAATTCACCTCCGGATCATCACCGGTAGTCAGCCTCTTCAGTTCCCTGTCAGCCATCCTGAACAAATAAAGGTCATTGTCACGGTCGATGACCGTGCTCTGCCCGTCGGGACTCACGATATCATACACACCCATTGTCACCCCCGATGGAAGAGCCTGTGCAATAATTTCCCTGACTGTAGGTTCTGTTGTCACGGCAACACTCCTGCCGTTTCGGGCATTCACCTTTCTGATGACTGGCCTGTTTTCGGAATCCACGGTCTGCAAATAATAGTTGTTATCATCAGCCCAGCCTGTTACCCTTACCTGTCTGCTGTTCCTCATCTGGGAATGCAGTAACATGGGAAAGGACAGAAACAGTACAAAAAGAACAAGTGCATTTTTCTTAGTTTCAAATCTTTTCATCATAAAATAGTTTTTGTCATACCACCGGTACCGGAGTAACCTGTTTATAAATATGTAATGCCATACATTATCATCTCCGGAAAAACAGAGCCTTGTTTTAATCCGGAATAAACAAAAATAACATTTTAATCTTTTACACTAAGCAGTGCAGGAATTTATATAGAGGAAGAACGGCGAGCGGCAGGGCGCAGGGCACAGGGCGCAGGAACGGCTTGCGGCGAGCGGCTGGCGGCAAAAGCACGGGGCGCAGAGGGCAGTGACAGGTTTTGCAAGTCTTGCAGGTCATGCAGGCTGAGGAGTGAAACGACGAAGTCCCGCTCCGCGGGATCTTGCTAGTCTCTTACAATGAGGTGTTGCAGGGAAAAAATCCTGTTTCGTTACGTTATTGTTAATTTAATAACATTGTTATTTTTATAACACTAAAATTTGTACTTTTGCGCGGTCAATAGAATATAATTGATGTGAACAAGTAGCCATAATAAAAACAATAGTATGACTATCAGGGAAATAGCAGAAAGAATCAATGGCAGGGTATTGTGCGGACAAAAAAGGTTATCTGAAGAAATTATTTATGCATTTTCTTCCGACCTTATGAGCGACGTTCTGAAAGTCGACAGGGAAAATATTCTACTGATAACAGGTCTGGCCAATCTTCAGACAATCAGGACTTCAGAAATGTCAGATATAAACTGTATAGTATTTGCAAGGAATAAAAAAGTAAACGGTGAAATCTTATCCCTCGCTGAAGAAAACGGGATGGTGCTGATAGAATGCCCGCATTCCGTCTTTAAAATATCGGGTGAATTGTATATTGCGGGAATTAATCCTTTGTATTAGCATATGCAATACAGGTTCAAAATAGCCGGCGGTGATTTTTCGAACGCGGGAACGGTTGCCAGTTCCGTGAAAAAGATTCTCCGGCAGCTGAATATCGATCACACGGTGTCAAAAAGGATTGTAATTGCTCTTTACGAAGCTGAGGTTAACGTGGTTGCCCATGCATTTTCGGGACTGGTGGAGATTGATATTGACAGTGAAAAGCTCAGGGCATATATTGCCGACAAGGGTCCGGGCATACCCGATATCCCCAAAGCAATGGAGGAAGGGTTCTCCACTGCTTCACCCCAGGTAAGGGAAATGGGATTCGGGGCCGGAATGGGCCTGTCAAACATGAAGAGAAACTGCGATATACTGAATATTACAAGTGAGCCGGGAACCGGAACCAATGTTGAAATGATAAATTATTTTAAACCGGATGCCAGATAAAAACCCACATACGGAATTTCACCACGCGCTCAGGGTGAACAAAAACGCCTGCACCGGATGCACTCATTGCATGGCCGTCTGCCAGACCAAAGCAATCAGGGTGAGAAACGGAAAGGCAAGAATCATCGCGAACAGATGCGTCGATTGCGGCGAATGCTACAAGGCATGTCCTGTTTCAGCTATTTCGGTTGAACAGGATGACCTTCAGATGATATTCGATTATGAAGCAAGGGTAATACTCATTCCAAGCATACTCATCGGACAGTTCTCACATAAGATCCCTGCATCTTCAATATATGCAGCATTGAAGGAGATTGGCTTCACTCATGTATTCCAGGTTGAGAATACAGTCGACATGGTTCTCGAGGCCTATTCCGAATACAGGCAGAAAAATGACATAAGGCCGCTGATTTCATCATTCTGCCCTGCCATAGTCCGCCTCATACAGGTCAGGTTCCCCTCGCTTGTCGATAACATTATGAGGGTAAATCCCCCCATCGACATGTCGGCCCTTTATTACCTCGAACAACTGAAAGTTTCAGGTATCCCCGCCGAAAAGACAGGTTTGTTCTATGCAACTCCGTGCGCCGCCAAAATTGCAGCCATAAAAAGCCCGGTGGGCGACACCGAGTCGGTAATAACAGGCGTCATCAACATGAACTTCCTTTACAACAAGATTCAGAAATACCTTCAGAACACTTCAGCTAAAGAAAGCATGCCGGTTACCGACGACCTTCTGAACTCGAGCGGCATTCTCTGGAGCCTTACACGCGGCGAGGCCATTCATTGCGACAAGAGGGCCCTGGCTGTCGACGGCATCAGGAACGTGACCGAAATACTTGAGGATGTTGAAAACGATAAACTGGGCAGCGTTGAGTTTCTTGAACTAAGAGCATGCGATGAAGGCTGCGCGGGTGGCATACTTATGACGGGCAACAGGTTTCTTACCGTTGAAAGGCTCAGGAAACTCGCGTCTGAACACGCGGGATCAAAAGAGGATAAGGACAAAAAGCTTAGCGACAGGTTTATAAATGTTAAGGAACACAGCTTTCTGGGTAATATTGAACCCAGAAACATAGAGAAGCTGGATGAAGACTTTAATGTTGCCATGAAAAAGATGGCAAGAAAAAGAAGAATGATGTGCTTCCTTCCGGGTTTCGATTGCGGAGCCTGCGGAGCCCCAGACTGTCAGACTCTCGCTGAGGATATCGTACAGGGACGAGGTCAGATATCCCACTGTGTTTTCCTGCAGCACCAGCTGGTTAAACAGAATCTGCTCAGCCATGAAAAGGCTGTCAGAATAACTGAGGAGATCTGGGGTAATGAACGCCTTGAAAAAAATTGCAACAAAATAGGAGCAGAAGATGAAAATTACTGATGTAATACGCGAACTCGGCCTGAAGGTTCTCTCCGGACACGAAGGACTTGAAAATGAAGTAACAGGCGCTTATGTATCCGACCTGCTGAGCGATGTCATAGGGAACGGCCGCGAAGGCAATGTCTGGATAACCCTTCAGGGACACCATAACATTGTTGCAGTGGCTTCGCTGAAAGATCTTGCAGCCATTATAATCGTGAAAGGCATTCAGCCTGATGAAGAAACCATCAGGAAAAGCAAACAGGAAAACATACCCCTCCTGTCGACTGAAGATGATACATTCACCGTCGCGGGAAAACTTTACAACCTGATCCTGAAATAATGAAAACATACCGGGCCGATCTGCATATTCACACCCTGCTGTCACCATGCGGCGACCTGAGCATGACCCCGGCAAATATTGTATCCGAAGCTCTTAGAAAAAAACTTGACATTATTGGCATCACCGACCATAACAGCACCAGGCAGGCAGGCCTTGTCGGAATGCTGGGTGCCCGCGAGGGATTGTTCGTTCTGCAGGGAGCAGAAGTCAGTACCAGGGAAGAGGTGCATTGTCTGGTCTTTTTTGAAAATCCGGCGGAACTTGAATTACTCCAGGAATACCTCGACGATAATATCCCGGCTATCATAAATGATCCGCTGATATTCGGAGATCAGGTGGTAATAGATGAGAAGGAAGATATTATATATACTGAAGAAAAGCTGCTGACCAACGCCACTAACATCAGTATTGTGGAGCTTGAAAAATATGTCCATGCCCGGGAGGGACTTTTCATCCCGGCTCATATCGACAGGATGAGAACCAGCATATACAGTCAACTCGGTTTTCTGCCCGACGATCTGAACGCGGATGCCCTTGAAGTTTCAAAGAGAAGCACACCTGAAAAATTCAGCCTGATACATCCTGAAATCAAAGCGTACCCCCTGATCACCAATTCGGATTCACATTATCCTGAATCAATCGGTACAGCGTACAATTGCCTCGAGATGAAAGAACTATCTTTCGGGGAAATAAAAATGGCCCTGAAAGGAATTGATGGAAGAAGAATAAGAAAAAAATGCTGACACTGGCCTTAAATATTCTTGATATTGTCCAGAATTCCATCCGGGCAGAAGCTTCGACGATAACTGTCGATATTAGAGAATCGATAAAGAATGATTTTATGGATATCAGGGTCAGCGACAACGGGAAAGGAATGCCGGAAGAATTACTGTCGAAGGTGACAGATCCTTTTGTAACAACCCGCACCACGAGGAGGATCGGGATGGGTCTGCCCCTACTCAAGCACCAGGCAAACCTTGCCGGAGGTGATCTATCAATCGAATCAGGCGAAGGAAAAGGGACCAGCACGTACGTCACTTTTTCCCTCAGCCATGTCGACAGGCAGCCCCTGGGTGATATTGCCGGAGTAATGACAATTCTCATGTCAGCTAATCCTGAAATTAATTTCCTTTACAACCACAAAACCGATACCGGGGAATACAGGTTTTCTTCATTGGAAATCAAAGAGTATCTTGGCATCGGGGATTTTAACGACAGCCATCTCCTTGCTGACATAAAGGAAATGATCAACGAAAACCTGAAAGACATCGGTGTATCTGATATAAAATGAAATAAAAATATATACTGATGAATTAATTATCATAAAGCAGCCACAGAACTTGGTAATTCAAATAAATATAACGACATTTCTGTACTGAATTTAATATGAACCTAACTTAATAATAAGAAGCATGTCACAAATCAAGTCGCTTGCGGATCTGAAGAAGAAACGCGAAGAAATAAAGACCGGACTGGATGTCAGGATCAAGTCAATAGATCCTGAGAATCATGTTCAGGTTAAGGTAGCAATGGCTACATGTGGTATTGCCTCAGGAGCAAAGCCAATTATGGAGTTTTTTGTGGAACAGCTCGACAGGAGGAATATACCCGGTGTAGTAACCCAGACAGGTTGCATGGGTTACTGTTTTGCCGAACCAACCGTTGAAATCAAACTCCCCGGAAAAGATCCCGTGGTATTTGGCTATGTTGACCTTAAGAGAGCCGATCTGATCATCGAAAAGTACATCAAGGAAGGTGAACTGATCGACGGTATAATCCCGGTGAATTACGAAACCATTGAATCAAAAGAATAGGAGGATAGAACATGTCAAAATACAACATGCATATTCTGGTTTGCGGAGGCACGGGCTGCCATTCCTCCCAAAGCGATGCGATCCTCTGGAATCTAAGGGACGAAATTGAGGCTAAAGGGCTAAGCGATAAGGTTCAGGTAATACTTACCGGTTGCTTCGGCTTCTGCGAAAAAGGCCCGATCGTAAAGATCATTCCGGATAACACTTTTTACACCCAGGTTAAGCCTGAGGATGCTCAGACCATTGTTGAAGAACATATTATCAAGGGAAGGAAAGTAACCAGACTTCTTTACAGGAATCCTGAGACAAAAGATGCTGTCGGAGATTCAAAACACATGGGATTCTTCAAAAAACAGTTGAGAATAGTTCTCCGGAACTGCGGATTCATCGACCCCGAAAACATCGACGAATACATTGCAAGAGAGGGTTATATGGCTCTTGGTAAGGTGATATCGGAAATGACGCCCCAGCAGGTGATTCAGGAAATAAAGGATTCGGGACAGAGAGGACGCGGCGGTGCAGGGTTCCCGACAGGATTGAAATGGGAGATCGCCAGTAAAAATAAATCCGATGAGAAATATGTTGTCTGTAACGCCGACGAAGGTGACCCTGGTGCATTCATGGACCGTTCAGTGCTTGAAGGCGACCCTCACGCGGTTCTCGAAGCAATGGCTATATGCGGATATGCAATAGGAGCCTCGAAAGGTCTTATTTATATCAGGGCAGAATATCCGCTGGCAATCCATAGACTGAAGATCGCCATTGCCCAGGCTAGGGAGTACGGATTGCTTGGAAAGAATATTTTCGGCTCCGACTTCAGTTTTGACATCGAACTCCGTTATGGCGCGGGTGCCTTTGTATGCGGCGAGGAAACCGCACTTATCCATTCAATGGAAGGGCTCAGGGGAGAACCTACAATCAAGCCTCCCTTCCCCGCTGAAGCCGGATTCAAGGGAAAACCCTCCAATGTCAACAATGTTGAAACACTGGCGGCAATCCCTATAATCATCCTTAAGGGAGCAAACTGGTACAACAAAATTGGAACCGAGAAATCAAAAGGAACAAAGGTATTCGCACTCGCGGGGAAAATAAACAACGTCGGACTTATTGAAGTACCGATGGGAACAACTCTCAGGGAGATAATATTCGAAATCGGGGGAGGAATAAGGGACGGTAAGAAATTCAAAGCAGTTCAGACCGGAGGTCCTTCGGGAGGATGCCTCACGGAAAAACATCTCGACACTCCTATTGATTTCGATAACCTCGTCGCGGCCGGCTCAATGATGGGATCGGGTGGAATGATTGTAATGGACGAGGATAACTGCATGGTATCAGTGGCAAAATTCTTCCTTGAATTCACAGTGGAGGAATCATGCGGGAAATGCGCCCCCTGCAGAATCGGTAACAAAAGGCTTTACGAACTGCTTAATCAGATTACCGACGGTAAAGGAACAATGAACGATCTGGACAGACTCAGGAACATGAGCGTGGTCATTAAGGACAGCGCCCTTTGCGGGCTTGGCCAGACATCGCCAAACCCTGTGCTTTCCACTCTTGATAACTTCATGGATGAATATGTAGCCCATGTTAAGGATAAAAAATGCCCTGCCGGAAAATGCAAGAACCTGATGGAATATTTCATCATCCCGGAGAACTGCGTTGGCTGTACGGCCTGTGCCAGAGTTTGCCCGGTAAATGCTATAACAGGAGAGCGTAAGGAGATCCATCAGATCAATCCTGAAGTCTGCATAAAATGCGGTGCATGCAAGGATAAATGTAAGTTTGATGCAATAATTATCAGATAAGCGGTAAATTAATGGAAACAATAAAATTAATTATAGATAACAAGGAGATTGAAGTAGAAAAGGGTACTACAATCTTGAAAGCCGCCAGGCAATTGGGAATAGAAATCCCCACCCTGTGCTATCTTGAACTTCATGACATGAATATCGAGAATAAGCCCGGAGGATGCAGGATATGCGTGGTGGAGGTTGAAAAAAGACGTAACCTGGCGCCGGCATGTTCAACCAGATGCGAAAACGGTATGGTTGTCAAAACTCATACCAACAGGGTGCTTAATGCCCGCAGAACCGTTATGGAATTCATCCTCTCCGACCATCCGAAAGATTGCCTCGTGTGTGCCAAATCAGGAAACTGCGATCTGCAAAACATGGCCAACAGGTTGGGTATAAGAAATATCCCCGGTCAGGAATATGCTGAGATGTCAACATACAAACCCGACACATCTCCTTCCATAAAAAGGGATCTCAACAAATGCATTATGTGCCGCAGATGCGAAACAATGTGCAACGACATCCAGGCAGTGGGAGCTCTCTCAGCCGTCAACAGGGGCTTTATGGCAGCCGTCGCTCCGGCATTCGAACAAAACCTGGAGTATTCGACCTGCACATACTGCGGTCAGTGCGTGGCAGTTTGCCCGACAGGAGCCCTGACTGAGGTCGACCACACTCCTGATATTCTCAGGGCCCTTGCCGATCCTACAAAAACCGTGGTCGTTCAGACTGCTCCGGCAGTTCGAGCCGCTCTCGGCGAAGCTTTCGGCATGGAACCAGGCACGCTCGTGACCGGGAAAATGGTATCCGCACTCAGAGCCCTTGGATTTGACTATGTGTTCGATACCGACTTCAGCGCCGACCTTACCATCATGGAGGAAGGAACCGAACTTCTCGGCAGACTGAAAAGACATCTCAACGGTGACAAAACAGCAAGGATACCGATCCTGACTTCCTGCTGCCCCGGCTGGGTAAACTTCTTCGAAGAATACTTCCCCGACCTGAAAGATGTTCCTTCAACATCAAAATCACCCCAGCAAATGTTCGGTGCAATTGCCAAAACATATTTTGCAGATAAGATCAAGGTCGACCGCAAAGACATGGTCGTTGTATCAATAATGCCCTGCCTGGCAAAGAAATACGAGTGCCAGAGGGAAGAATTCTCTGTCGACGGCAACAGGGATGTCGATTTCTCGATCTCAACAAGAGAACTCGCCAGTTTCATCAAACAGGCAAATATTGATTTCAAAAGCCTTGAAGATGGTGAATATGATGATCCAATGGGTGAATCGACCGGTGCCGCCGTGATATTCGGTACAACAGGCGGCGTTATTGAAGCTGCCTGCAGAACCGCCTATGAAGTTTTCACCGGGAAAAAACTGGATAAGATCGATTTCCATGAACTCAGAGGTCTTGAGGGAGTCCGATCGGCTGTCATTGATTTCAACGGTATTCCCATTAACATCGGAATTGCTCACGGCCTGGCAAATGCCAGAAAGCTTCTGGAAGAGGTCAGGGAAGGAAAATCGCAATTCCATGCCATTGAAGTTATGGCCTGCCCCGGCGGCTGCATCGGAGGCGGAGGACAGCCTCTGCACCACGGCAAGTCGGGTGTTCTAAAGGCCAGGGCTGCTGCCCTTTACAGGGAAGATGCAAACAAGCCTGTCAGAAAATCGCACGAGAATCCTTTCATCATCAAGCTTTATGAAGAATTCCTTGGCGAACCCAACAGCGAAAAGGCTCACCACCTGCTTCATACCAGCTATTTCGACAAGAAAAAGAAAATTATCGTCAAACAGTAGAACAGAACCTGTAAGGTCCATTAAAATTCAATGTTATGTCAAGTATAAAAATAGAAATAAGACAGGAAGATGTAAATAAGATTAAGGAGATTTGCGCTTCCTACAACAGAGATCCCCAGGAACTGATAAATATACTTCATGGCTGTCAGGAACACTTCGGTTACCTGCCGGCAGAGGTCCAGGAAGTTATATCTGCAGAGACAGGTATCCCTGTTGCAAAAATATATGGGGTGGTCACTTTCTACTCATTCTTCTCAATGACGCCGAAAGGGAAACATCCAATCAGCATTTGCATGGGTACCGCATGCTATGTCAGAGGCGCTGAGAGGGTCCTTGAAGAGTTCAAGAAAGAACTCAAACTTCAGGTTGGCCAGACAACACCGGACGGCAAATTTTCACTGTCGAGCCTGAGATGCGTTGGAGCATGCGGGCTGGCACCTGTTGTGCTGATTGGCGACAGAACCTACGGCAGGGTAGCTCCCGATGATGTAAAGAAAATACTCAAGGAGTACGAATAACTGATTCCTTTGAATGTTTTAAAGCCTGATCAGAGCCGGAACTTCATGTTCCGGCTTTTTTTCTTCCCTTCGACCGGTACCAGAAGAAATATTCCTTCTGCCTGCGCTTTTCATTAAGATCCCTGGCAACATATACCTTTTTACCCGTGTACGGATCAAATCCGCACCAGTACATGGCTGTGGAAAGAGTCATTGGCGTCGGAGTAAAATCCTGAACCTGCTCAGGCCTGATTCCCAGGCTCCTCACCTCCCCTGCCAGAGCCTCCATATCCGCTTCGGCCGTACCCGGGTGAGATGATATGAAATAGGGTATAATCTCATATTTAAGACCTTCCCTTAACGAGATCTTCATGAACTGATCCCTGAGTTTCCTGAAAAGGCTGAAGGGAGCTTTCCGCATCAGTGAAAGTACATGGGGAGAAGTATGCTCTGGCGCTACTTTCAGCCTGCCCGAAACATGGTTAATTACAAGCTCCTCAAGGTACTCCTTTTCTCCATTTCCCGCATTCATGTTCCATTCCCGGAACAAAAGATCATACCTTATCCCGCTTCCGATAAAAGCCTTCTTCACTCCGGGCATCCTGTTCACTTTTCTGTACAATTCCGTCAGTTTCCTGTGATCGGTATCAAGATTGGCGCAAACCTTCGGCCAGATGCAGGAAGGACGCGAACATTTCAGGCATATTTCCCTGTCCCTGCCCCTCATGTTGAACATATTTGCCGAAGGACCGCCCAGATCTGAAAAATATCCCTTGAAGCCCGGCAAGCTCTTCAGCTTTTCAAGTTCTGCAATAACAGATCCCTCCGACCTTCTTACTATCTGTTTTCCCTGGTGAGCGGCAATAGCACAGAAGCTGCACCCTCCGAAACATCCCCTGTGAATATTCACTGAGAACTTTATCATCTCATAAGCCGGGATAGCTCCCTTGCCATTATACCTTGGATGAGGCATGTAAGTGTACGGAAGATCATATGTCTTGTCTGCCTCCTGCTCATCCATCGGGGGAAAAGGCGGGTTAACAATTACATTGAATTCCCCGGAGGGTTCTATAAGCCTTGATGCCGAAATCCTGTGTGACTCCTTCTCGAAAAGAACAAAATTGGAGGCAAATACTCTCTTATCCTTACCCGATTTCTCAAAGGGATCCAGAACAACATCTTTCCAGTTCTGATTTACCGGCAATTGTGCCCGCCTGTCCCGTGCAACAACAGTCTGAGGGATAGTAGTAAGAGATGAAAAGGGTATTCCCCTGGAAAGAAGCCTGATAAGCTCCCTCACCGGCTGTTCGCCCATCCCGTAAACAAGCATGTCAGCCCCGCTGGTCAGAAGGATCGAGGGATCAACTCTGTCCTGCCAGTAATCATAGTGAGCAAGACGCCTCATCGAAGCTTCAATACCCCCTGCAACTACAGGTATATCCGGGTAAAGCTTTTTCAGTATCCTGGTGTAAACTACCGTCGGATAGTCGGGCCTGAACCCGGCCTTCCCGCCAGGCGTATAGGCATCGTCCGACCTCAGCCGGCGCAGTGCAGTGTAATGGTTCACCATCGAATCCATATTGCCGGCAGTAATCCCGAAGAAATATCTTGGCTGTCCCAGTTTCCGGAAATCACGCAGATCATCCCTCCAGTTGGGCTGTGGCACAATAGCAACCCTGAAGCCTTCCGATTCAATCACCCTTCCTATTACCGCGGCACCAAATGAGGGATGATCAATATAGGCATCCCCACTGAAGATAATCACATCAGGCTGATCCCAACCCAGCGATTTAATCTCCCTGACCGTGGTGGGAAGAAATATATTTCCGGGCTTTGATGGAAAATTCATGCTGTAAAATTATACAAAATTAGTATCTTGCCTACTCTTGCCGTTGTAATGAAGGTAAAAGTCAATGCAGCCAGAATATTTAACAATGAAAGCCATTCGTTTATCATTTCAGGGAAAGACGATACCGGTTATTATTTTACTGATTCTTCTCTCCTGCACCTGTCATTCTGTTTCAGGCCAGCAGGCTGCAGGGAAAAGGCCCGGGCTCGGTCTGGCGCTTAGCGGCGGAGGGGCGCTCGGGATGGCCCATGTAGGTGTGCTGAAAGTAATGGAAGAAGCAGGATTAAGGCCTGATTATATCACAGGTGTTAGCATGGGCAGCATTGTCGGATCACTTTATTCAATAGGCTACAGCCCCGATACAATGCAGCTTTTATTTCGGAATGCCGACTGGAACCTCATTCTTTCAAACAATGTTCCTGAATACAAGGTGATATACACAGAGAAGAAATATTTTAACAACAGCGTTTTGGCTTTGCCTATACTGGCAAGAAAATTAAGGCTCCCCTCAGGTCTGATAAATGGCCAGCAGATCGAAAAAACATTAAGCCATTTCACCTGGCCGGCAGCTGATATCAATGATTTCTCAAAGCTGCCCATCCCTTTCCTGTGTATTGGTACCGACCTGATATCAACGGGAAAGGTAGTGTTGAAAAACGGTTACCTGGCTGACGCCGTTAGAGCAAGCATGGCTGTTCCCTCTATTTTCACTCCAATGAAGATAGATTCTGCCGTGCTTATCGACGGCGGTTTTGTAAGGAATATTGCCGTCATGGAACTGAGAGAAATGGGAGCTGACATCGTGATAGGCTCTTACACCGGTTTCCACCGCTACAATGAGCAGGACCTGGAGTCGGTGACCGGAGTACTCAAACAACTCGGTTTCTTTAATTCCATCAACGATTACGCCAAACAGAAAAAATTAATCGACATACTTATTGAGCCTGACGTCAGGGATTTTTCTTCCACTGTATTTACAAATTCCGATTCCATAATCCAAAGAGGCTATCTGGCAGCGCTGCCATTCAAGGAAAAGTTCAGGCGGCTTGCCGACTCCCTCAACAGGCTGGGACCGCAGAAACCGCCAGAGTCCCTCCTGAAAAAAACCGAATACCGATTTGACAGGATCGAAGTGATCGGTAATGAACTGATACCCGACGACCGTATCCTTGGTGTACTTGACATATATCCGGGTCAGATAGTCACCAGCGATATGATTGGAGAAAAAATCGACCTCCTGTATGGACGGGCATGGTTCGACAAGGTAAAATACAGGGTGTTTTCCGGCAACGATTCATTAAAGCTTGTCATAGAATGCCAGGAAAAACCACAGGCTATGCTGTACGGATCCATTCACTACGACAATAACCTGATGGCAGGAATACTCATGAACATGTCGGTGAAAAACCTCCTCAATTCGCGCTCACTCATCGATATGGATGCATATATCGGCCAGTGTTATCGTTTCAGGATCAACGCCACACAGTTCATCGACAGAAACCAGTCCTTCGGACTCAATGCATCATTTTACACCGACAACACTATGATCCCTGTGATGAAGCTGCTGGGAGAAACAGGCAAGTACACACTCCGAACGAGCAGCGGGGGTATCGGAATAAATAAAAGATCGGGACTCAACCATTTTATGAGCCTTTCAGTTAATCTCGAGTACGCCGGCTTCACACCGGAATTTATTCGGACCGAGGCACTTAGAAGAGTCACGTTCAGTTCGGTAAATACAAGTTACCTGAATCAGCTGAACACAGTCGACACAAAGCATTTCCCGAACAGCGGAACTGTTTTTCAATTTTCGTTAAATGTCTCCCGGCTGATCTCCGCTAAAACAATATGGGAGAATGAGAAAAACAAATACACCCCTGACCAGCCTGACGGGTTTATGTTCAAACGGCTGTGGGCGGCAGGCGGAAGCGTAAGACAATATGTTTCATCAAGCAGAAAACTTACATTCACTATAGGTGCCGATGCATTGCTGACTTACACGCCCGACTCCATGCCATCGCCTCATACTTATTACTTTGCCGGTGGAATTGAGAGCCCTTACTCGAAATCAATACCCCTGACCGGATTTCATCCGGGGGAGATCCAGGTCAGCCAGTTTGCCGGAATCAGGTTTGATACCGACTGGGAGGTTTACAAGGATTTGCATGTCGGACTGCTGACTTCCTTTGCACTGGCAAAGGAACCCGAAAGCGGGAAAGAATACTCCGTCCTGGGAGGATACGGAATCGGCCTTGGATATATGTCGGTAATTGGGCCCTCGCGTATAGGATTTATGCACGGATTCAGCAATACCAAACGCTGGCTAAGTGAGTTGAAGGGATTTATAAGCATCGGATTCAACTTTTAAGCTTAAGCTTCGGGCACAAAGAGAAATTATGTCATGAATACTGCCTTACCCACAGCCTTTTTATGGCTGAACGGGCAACGGTCTGATTGTTGCAGTGTAAATATAAGCCCGGACAGGTAAATCGTCAGGCGGAAAACATCAACAGCTTGTGGATACTTCAAAAATCATATTGCAGCATAAACGTGTATGTAAACTAATATCCGAGAAAAAGATCAAGCAAAGTCTTGATATACTGAAGGATATGATCCTTGTTTCATCACTTGGCGATCTGCATGACGAATACAACAACATCGTCATGACCTACAGGAACATGCTTACATATACAATAGAAGGAATAAACGATCCGGAGCGAAGCAGGATATACCTGAAGCTGATACAGTCAATTCTCAATCTGGCCGACCGGCTGAGACAGGACATATTGTCACGTTATTCCGGATGGCACACCTACTGGGTCAGGCAACAGACGATGAAAGAGCAGAAACTTTCCGGAAAATCACTTGTTGAAACTGTTGATGACCTGATGTTCAAGCAGGAACTGGACGAGTGGCTGAAACTCACAAGTGATATATGCCCCGATCCGGAGTCCGAACTTTCCCTCAAACACAAGGAGCTTATCAGGAAGATCTTCAACCATCTGTGGCTTACCGATTACTATGGCGATGCCGAGGATAGTCTTGTTGAAATCATCATGAAATCAGGTAAATTCAGGTGGTACGAGTCGAGTATCTTCATCAGCGCAATGACGCTTAGTTCATTAAGAACATTCCAGGTAAACAAGCTCATGAACCTGATCCGGTTTTACGAGGCCGGAACCCCGCAGGTCATGGAAAGAGCGCTTACCGGTCTCATTCTCAATCTTCACTATTATGATTCACGGATCCTTTTCTACCCGAAAATAACTGACAGGATAAAGAGCCTGAGCAATACCGGAAATTTCAGCGAACATTGCAGGATAATAGTATTGCAGACCATCAGGTCGAGGGAGACTGAAGACCTTAGCAGGAAGCTCCACGAAGAGATACTCCCCAAGGTTGCAAAACTCAAACCCAGGATTGAAGAAAAGCTCGATCTGGATGATATTCTTCCCGGGGATATTTACGGTGAAAAGAACCCCGACTGGTCCAAGATGTTCAGCGAGTCGGAGGAGATCTTCAAAACCATGGAAGAGCTTACCAACCTCCAGATGGAAGGTGCCGATGTTTATATGTCGGCATTTGCAAATCTCAAGCATTTTGATTTCTTCAAGGTTTTTCACAACTGGTTTGTTCCCTTCCACCCCGATCATGAGATCCTCAACGAGATATTCAATGATGAAATACTGGGCCCCGGAACAAACGAGCTTGCTGAAGCTCTCTACAAGACTCCCTTTATTTGCAATTCCGACAAGTACTCCCTGCTGCTGAACCTGAAATATCTTCCGTCATCACAGAAAACCATGATGCTTAAGGTATTCCGTATGGAACTTGACGGACTGGAGCAGCTTGGAGGGGAAGAAACGGGAAGCGATCCATATAAAGCCTTCAGAACCAATGTCACTCAGTATCTGCAGGATATCTACAGGTTCTACAAACTGTCCCCGTACAGGAAGGAATTCGAAGACCTGTTCTCGGGCAAACTGGATATTTACAACTCGGAATTTTTCCGGATTGCATGCCCGTCACGCGAAGCTGATGCCGGTCTGGCCGAATATTTCTTCAGCAAGAATTATTTCTCCGATGCACTTGATATTTTCCTGAGGCTTGCCAAGTCGGATCCCGACAATTCACAGCTGTATGAGAAGACGGGCTTTTGCTATCAGCAGGAAGAAAATTACGGGGAAGCGCTTAAGTTCTATCAGAGAGCCGAACTGATAGAAAGAAAAGTATGGACCCTGAAGAAGATCGGTTTGTGCCTGAGGCGCCTCGGGAAAACCGAAGAAGCTCTCGATCATTATCTTCAGGCCGGAATGATGGACCCTGACGACATGCACACCTCGATCATGACCGGGCACTGTTATCTTGACCTGAACGACTATGAAAACGCTCTCAGGTATTATTTCAGGGTTGAATACAAAGACCCCGGAAACCTTAAGATATCGCGGCCCATAGCATTCTGCTACTTTGCACTCGGACGTTTTGCAGATTCGGAAAAATACTATGAACGATTATCAACCGGGAAACTCAATGCCCACGACTATATAAACAGGGGGCATCTTGCACTGTGCCAGGGACGCGGGAAAGAGGCCGTTGATTTTTACCGCCTTGGCATCAACAGCGGACAAATTACAAAAGAAAAGTTTATGAATATTTTTGAGGAAGACCGGGCTCTTCTGCTTTCACTCCGGCTCAACCCCGACGATCTTCCGATTCTGCTCGACTACCTGTTATTCTCAATTGAATAATCAGCGCTGTCGCGCGGGGGCGGTGGCGGGGGCGGAGGTCCCTGCCTCCTACCCTGATAAGGCCTGTCGTCGCTATAATCCGGTCTTTCACTTTCCCTTCTCTTCCTACTCTCTTTCATCATCTCCTGACGCCTTTCGTCCATCTCCTTAATACGGTCAAGCTGTTCCTTTGTAAGGTTGGAATCAAGCTCCTTCCTCATAGCCTTGACATTGGAATCAAGCTCCTTCCTGAACCGGCTCTGGGTTTCACTGTTAATTCTGGCGTATTTATCGAGTATAAGGTCAATCTTGGCCTTCTGTTCTTCATCAGGCTGTATCAGCCTGTAGAAACCTTCGCGGAAACGCTCCTCGGAGAAATACATTCGCATGGGCTTCATCCTGTTCAGCCTTAAGTGTGCCGATGTAAGCATCCCGATAACAACACCTATAAGCAGGATTACAATAGCAAATATTACTTGTCGTTTTCTCATGACTTCTCAGTTTCCGGTAAGAAGATACAGGAGGCTTTCATCATAGCTGTTGCCAAGGCCCAGAAATGCATCAACGGAAAGGGAGCCCTGTATCATAAAAATGGAGATCAGCAATATCACTATTGCCGCAACTCCTGAGAGGGCAATACGATAGAAAAGATTATTCAGGTTGCGGACCGACTCCATTTCCCTGACTATCGCGTTTCCCGTTGAAGCAATCCTTTCAAGTACCTTATCCTGGAATCCGGCGCCAAAACTGTAACTGACTCCGGCTTCCTCAAGGAGCCTTGAGGCTTCCTTAGGATCGCTGTTGCTATCAAGTGAACTGACCATCAATGATTTCAATTCAGATATTTCCATAACAACTACAATTTTTCCAATATGATCTTCATCTGTTCCTGTGCCCTCGACAGCCTCGAAAGGACTGTTCCGAGCGGGATATCCAAAATTTCGGCGGTTTCCTTCGTGGAGTAACCCTGCAGCATCCTCATCACGACGATTACCCGGAATTTTGGCTCCAACATCTTCAGAGCCTTGCCAACCAACTCCCTGGCGTCCTTTTTCTCCTCCGTATCATGGTCGGCAATCTCAAACTCATACATCTCGTTGTTCCCTTTCTGAGAGAACGTTGAAAAGAACCTCTTTCGTCTCTTTATCTCGTTCAGGGTTAGATTGACAGCTATCTTCTGAATGTAAGTCGAAAGCTTTGCCTCTCCCCTGAAACCGGAAAGTGAATAGTACAGCTTGATAAACACATCCTGCCCTATGTCTTCAGAGAACACGGAATCTCCAAGCATAGCCTTTACAGTCCTTGCAACCATTCCCTGGTACCTCTTAACTATATCGCCGAAAGCTTGTTTGTCGCCCTCCAGTGAAGATTTTACCAGTTCAGCATCGCTTTTCTGCCTGTACGATTCCCTGATCATACTTCTTTTAGACAATTTAAAGGTCAACAATATTCCCTCTTGTTAATTTTTATTAACATTCGGGGTTTTTATCTTATCCGGATTTCCTGACAGTAAACTAATCTGTGTCTGTAATATGCTGATTATATGATTCTACAAGCTCCAGTTCGTAGTTCTCAGAATATCTTACAAGAAATAATTTTTGAGTTTCAAATCCATCACCGGGGTTCCGTCTCCTGAAATCAAAGTCGGTATGGAGCATATCCGGATTATGAATCCACGGATGCGACAGGAACAATGCCTTCCCGTGAATAGCCATACCGGAGAGGAAATAGTAAAGGACATCATAACCCTGCCAGGCATAGCTGATCTCCGGAGGTTCTGTAAGAAACTTTTCACGAAACAGTTTATTGAAACGAATCACGTCCTTATGTGAAAAATCTATCCAGTAGGGTGAATAGATCATCAAGCCCAGATCGAAGCATATCCTGTGATCGAGATTATCAAGATAGCGCATGCCCGGGTATCCGAATACATTCATCTGGTACTTTCTTGCAAGGGCATGGATGTTTGTGATTGTTTCGCTCATCACAGGCGGGTCTTCCGAAGCTATGATAATCACGTTCCGGTTTGTGTCCGACAATGAATTAGCAAGCCTGTTGATGGAATCACCTCCAAATGTCGATCGGCTGTAGAAAGTAATATCCCGTATCCTGATTTCAGCGGGATGACTGATTTCGTCAAGGATGAGATTCCTTATCCTTTCCGCGCCTTTTACTTCCTCCGCGGAACTTGAATGGATGATAATGAAATTGGAGCCTGCATAATCCTGCATTTTTCCGGCCATATTCTGCTGGGCCACCTCCAGTGATGAAATCGAGAGAAACAGCAAGGGGTTGTCGCGGAGAACCGTATTTTTTTCAAGTTGTACAGGTGAAACAACAGGTATCCCTATCTTTCCCGCGTATGAGGCAACAACAGCCAGATTTTCTGAATATACAGGTCCTATGATCAGATCCATATTATCAAGCCTGCCTGATCTGATCAGCCTTACTGCCTCCATGGTGTCGCTCTTCACATCAAATGCATGAATATTGATATTCAATCCAAGCGAACGAAGTGTATCGGCTGCAAGTAAAATTCCCTGGTACATCTCGACGAAACCAAGGCTTCGGGGATAGATCCAGTCGTCGGGCCGGTTTATCTCCCTGTATACTCTCTTTCCGGCAACAACCTTCGATGAGTCTATCTCGTATCTTCTTGAATTCTCCCACAGGTAGAAAGGAAGCATTACTGCAACGTTGTATGATCCCGTCAGACCGGTAACCGGTGTTAACTCAGAAGGCCTTTCAATGGTATCGGCATGTACTATCTCTTCCACTGCTGCCGTATCAAGGGCTGCAGCCTCAAAATATTCAACGGCAACAGGTACCGTGACCTTCATCCCGGGTATTCTCAGGGAGTCGCCGACATGCGGAAACCTGACGTATGGGTTCTCTCTCTTCAGTTCCCTAAGGGCTACTCCGTATTTTCTTGCAATAGACGACAGAGTCTCACCCCTTATCACCTTGTGGAAAAAGGGCCTCTGCTCCTGAGTGCTGACTGAAGGTCTTTCACCGCGATGCCTCTCCTGAACGCCGGCAGTTCCCTGTGCAGGCGTCAGGGATCTCTGCCTGGGGATCGCAATCTCATGTCCAACAGGCAGTTTACTTATATCAATCCCCGGATTGCTCCCTACGATGTCATTTTCGCTTACATTATATATCTTCGACAGGCGGTAAACCGTTTCCCCTGCCTGCAGCTTGTGATAGATATAAAGCTTCTCATTCCTGGTCAGCTGAGGTATCTCCTGAATGCTTGCAGGCGGCGCGGTATCGACAAGCCTTTCCGGTATCCTGATGCTCTGCCCCTCCTTAAGGCCTTCAGATGCAGACGAATTCTCCCTTAAGAGATCCTGTGCAGTGATGCCGTATGCCCTTGCAATTGAATAAACCGTCTCACCTTTACGTACGGGATGAATATAATAGTTCACTCCCGATATGACAACCTTGTCCCGCGACCTTTCGACCCTGATCTGGGCAATGGCTTCAGTCGAAAATATCAGCACGATCGCGATCAGAACCGGTATTGATCTGTATTTTGTTAAAATATTCATTATCTCTACATCCTTGTTTCCAAATTCATATTTTGTGTCAGCAAGAATCAGACCATGATAAGATGTTTCCGTGGTATATTCATTCATTTATTGCCATTTGTTCCGGATTCATTCTCATCCTTCTCATAGGCCTTTATAATATGCCTGACAAGCTTATGTCGGACAATATCCCTTTCATCAAACCTGATTATTGATACCCCTTCAATATCCGAAAGAATCCGCATAGCCTGAAGCAAACCCGAATCCGACTTTTTCTGAAGGTCGATCTGTGTTGTGTCGCCTGTCATTATGAACTTTGAACTGATACCCATCCTGGTGAGGAACATCTTGAGCTGGGGCACAGTGGCATTCTGGGCTTCGTCGAGAATGACAAACGCGTTCTCAAGTGTTCTCCCCCTCATAAAGGCAAGGGGAGCGATCTGAATGGTTCCGTCTTCCATCCAGGCCTCAAGCTTCTTGAACGGGATCATGTTATGCAGGGCATCATACAGGGGCTGAAGATAGGGATCAAGTTTTTCCTTCATGTCTCCCGGCAAAAAGCCAAGCCGTTCTCCTGCTTCAACGGCCGGACGAGCTAGTATTATCCTCTTAACCTCCCTTTCCTTGAGAGCCCTTACAGCAAGGGCTATCGAGGTATAGGTCTTGCCGGTACCCGCCGGCCCTTCCGCTATGATAAGATCATTTGTCCTGTACAGGTTCACCAGGTTGAGCTGATTGACCGTCCTGGCCCTGATAGGCCTGCCGCTCGTACCAAAAACAATGACTTCCTCAAACTGTCCGTCAGATGCCGACTTCATGTGTTCAGCATCAAAAAAATATTTCTCTATATCTTCCTCATCAAAACGGTGATATTTGCGGTAATACTCCAGCATCTCGTTGAAACGCTCCGCGAAAAGAGCAATCTCCGCCTCCTCTCCCATGCACTTCAACTCATTTCCCCTGGCTATAATCTTTATCTTGGGAAAGAATCTGCGGATTCTGTCAAGCACAAAATTGTTGGTACCATAAAAAACTACAGGATCTATATCTTCAAGGAATATTACTAACTCTGTCATTTAAAATTAAACTATTCTTCAATTCCTGTAAACACCTCAGGCTGCCTCCTGATGCTCTCCGGCCGGAATTTTCCGTCTTCCCGGCCTTATTTTTCTGCCTCAAATCGTAAAAAAGCAGATCGCCTTCAGTGGCAGCGTTTTAAAAAAGATCAATAGAACCCTGCAAAGTAAGCGTAATTTTTCGTTAGAAGATTATCTTTGTCCTAAGTTTTTTCCCCATGGCGGTAATCACCCTGACAACAGAATGGAAGCCTGATGATATTTACAATGGAATAATCAGGGGGAAACTCTGTTCCATGTGCCCCGGTACTGCAATCATTGAGAACGCCTCCGGCCTGACTCCCTTCGACATTTCGCGCGCATCATTCATTATCAGGAACACTTTCATGAATTATCCGGCGGGATCAATACACATAATCTGCATCCTCTCGGAAGCCGCGAAAGGCGCCGGATATCTGATAGTGAAATCAAAGGGACATTATTTCATCGGTGCCGACAACGGCATCTTCAGCCTGATACTCAATTCGGAGCCTGATGAAATAATAAGCATTGGCACAGCTGAAACTACGGATGAACTTGAGGTTTTCGCCCGGGCTGCCGCCGGACTGATTGCAGGAAAAAAGCCGTCGGAACTGGGTACTCCACTGAAGAAAATTCACGAAACACTTCCTTTCAGGGCAACTATCGATGCCGATGTCATAATAGGAAGCATTATCTTTATCGATTCCTACGGAAACGCGATCTCAAATATTACCCGTGAGGTCTTTTACCGTGTATTCGAAAACAAGGATTTCAGAATATATATCGTGAGCAACCTTAACTATACCGACTCAATCTCCCGGAACTACAGCGATGTACCGGTGGGTGACCTGCTTGCAAGGTTCAACTCCCTCGATCTGCTCGAGTTTTCGATTAACGGCGCGAATATATCCGAACTGCTAAGCATTGAAACGGGATCGTCAGTGAGAATTGATGCTTACGGCAATACGGCACCGCCAAACCATTTGTTCTAATCAAATAACAATGACTTACAAGGAAAAAAGCCGCGAGGAGTTTTCAAGACTCCTGGATATTATTGATGAATTGAGACGGAAATGCCCGTGGGACATGAAACAGACCAATGAAAGCCTGCGAAAGCTCACGATTGAAGAGACTTATGAACTTGCAGACGCCATCCTGTCGGGCGATGACGAAGGTATAAAGAAGGAACTGGGCGACATCATGCTGCATGTAGTGTTCTACGCGAAGATAGGATCGGAGAAAAACCTGTTCTCAATGACAGATGTACTTAAGGGCATTAACGAAAAGCTGATATACCGTCACCCGCATGTATTCGGAAACATTGAAGTTGCCGATCCAGTAGAGGTAGAAAAGAACTGGGAACATCTGAAGATAAAGGAAAGCGACTGTTACAAGCCGGTCCTTTCAGGTGTGCCATCCTCTCTTCCAGCCATTGTAAAAGCAAACCGGATACAGGAAAAAGTAAAAGCCGTGGGTTTTGACTGGGAAGACAGAACACAGGTATGGGATAAAGTGCTGGAGGAATTGTCAGAACTAAAGGAAGAGGCTGAAAATAAGAACACGGAAAAGATAGAATCGGAACTCGGAGACCTTCTTTTTTCAATAATCAATGCTTCAAGACTATACGGAATAGATCCCGAGGCAGCCCTTGAAAAAACGAACAGGAAATTCATCAAACGCTTCAATTACCTCGAACAGGAAACCATGGTCAAGGGGAAATCGCTACATGACATGAGCCTCGACGAAATGAATGAGATATGGGAAGAAGCAAAGAAATTCGAATGATGCCCGGAGCCGCTTAGCTGTTGCGACGGGGCTGAGAGAATATATAGCTGAGAAGCTGGTAAATGATTCTCGCCGCTACAAAATCGGGAGCTTTATTAGCCGGCGACGGACAAAGTTCCACCACGTCAAAACCAACAATGTTTTTCCTGCAGGCAAGCTCTTTCAGGAAGTTCATAAGCTCCCTGTAGTCAGGCCCGCCCGGCTCGGGTGTACCTGTCGATGGCATCAGCGAGGGATCGAGAACATCCAGGTCTATAGTGACGTAAACATCCTCCGAAAGCATGTCAGCCGCCTTCTTATATGCCGATTTATCAGTATAGAGTATATGGGCAGGAAAGATCCGTTCCGGATCAGCAAGAGGAACTTCTTCCTTCGACATACTCCTGATGCCCACCTGCACGATGGGAGCATGCTCGCGCATCCGGGCCATGGCGCACGCGTGATTGAATGGAGATCCTTCGTATTCATGCCTCAGGTCAGAATGGGCGTCAAGCTGAAGAATGGAAAGATCACTGAAATACCGGGCGAATGCCATTGCCGAACCTATGCTTACCGTGTGATTCCCTCCCACCACAACAGGAAACTTGCCCTGTTCGAGCAGGATCGTAACCTGATTCATAACAGCCTCGATAAGCTTCTCAGGGGATTCCTTTTCAGTAATTGGTGCAATGGTATGAATACCATGAAGATGAGCTTCCGTCCCTGTCTCAATATCATAAAACTCAAGATTAACTGAAGCTTCCATTACCGCATCAGGGCCCTTGTCGGCGCCCTTAATCCAGGTGCTGGTTTCATCATACGGTACAGGAACAATGATTATCCCTGATCCGGAATAATCATACAATACTTCATTGCCTCCGAAATTCATGGTTTCATTAAGATTTCCACCGGCAGCGGTCAGGCCTGATCTGCCTCCGGCTTCCCGCCTTCGTCAGGCTTTTCTTCCTTCTCCTGTTCAGTCTCAGCTTCCTCCCTGACAAGCATATCCTTCTGCTGAAGCAGATTGTACCAGAGGATGATTTTCTTTATGTCGCTCATGTAAACTCTGTCCTTTGAATACTCAGGAACGACCTTCCCGAAATACTCCCTGAGTTTTTCCGGATCCGACCTGGCATCGATTGCCGGACCTCCCGATTCCATTTCAAAAATACTGTCAAACACTTTTCCCAAAGGCAGATCCTCATTATCCGTGAAAACCGAAATATCCTCAAGAGAACTCACTTTAGCCGAACTGAAAGCACTGCTTCTTTTACCGGTCTCCACATGTTCCACAATAATTGCATTCTTTCCCTGGGCGATGAACCTGAAAAGACCAGGTTCACCCGAAATTGCCAAAATATCTTTTAGTACCATCTGCTTCTGTTTTGACCGCGAATTTAACTCATGTTAAGGAATCATCACGCGGGCAGTAATTATTTTTACTATTTATCGTCAGGAAATGTTTCTTTCATTCTTTATCCTGTTGTAGGCCTCATTAACCTTCTTGAATTTTTCTTCAGCCGTCTTCCTGAACTCTTCGCCAAGATGGCTTACCATATCAGGATGATATTTCTTGGCCATCTCCCTGTAAGCTTTTTTCACTTCCTCATCACTTGCATCGGGAGTTATCTCCAGTATCTTGTAGGATGAATCCGTCTCCGGCACGAACATGTTCTTTATCGAAACAAAATCGCTTCGCGATATGCCGAGGTAAGAACTCATCCGCTCAATCATCTCAACCTCGAGAGGATGTACCTTGCCGTCGGCTCCCGAGATGCCGAACAAAAGGTGAAGAAGCTGAAGCCTTGACGGATAATCCATGTTGGAGGAAATCTGAAGGCAGACATCCCTCACGGGGATCTCCTGTTTCAGGATATCCCTGAGTGTCAGAACAGCATCTCTGGCAGTCTCTTGTCCAAACTGGCTGACAAAAAACTGCTTTACATAGTTTAGCTCCGCTCTGACTACCTTGTTATCAGCTTTCATCAGGGCGGCAACAAGCACAAGCAGGCTCATGCCAAAATCGCCCCTGGCAGTGGTCCGCGGTGAACCTTTGTAGACTGTAGTCTGGACGGTGGTGTTGTCAACAACCGACCCGATCATAAAACCAAGAACCGCGCCCAGGGGTCCTCCCATAACAAAACCCAGGCCCCCTCCTATCCATTTACCCAGTCGTAGTCTTCCCATTTCAATCCCTGTTGATTTTCCCGTACAGTTTGAGCATCTCTGCATGAATCCCAAGAACAGCGGGTATCACCATATCGTTTTCCGAATTGAATATTAAAAAATCGGAATCAGCCATCCTTGATGAATCGTCAACCTGATTCCCTACTCTTTCAATTATCTGTTCCCTTGTAAACCTGTTTCCCGACACAAGTCTTTCTATTCTTTCTTCAAGCGGGGTTACAACCGTAACAATCCTGTCCATCATTTTAAAGGCACCGCTCTCGAAAAGAATGGCGGCTTCCATGATCGAATATGGCGAACTCTGTTTAAGGAACCACTGCCGGAAAGAATTGAAAACAGCAGGATGAACAATGGAATTTACCTTTTCGAGCATGTCCCTGTCACTGAAAATGAGACGGGCCATTTCAGCCCTGTCGAGCCTTCCTCCAGGGAAAAGGTCTCTGCCTGCAACGGAACTTATTGCAGCCTGTAACTCCATGTCATTATCCTGTATTCTCTTTGCCTCGTCATCGGCTGAAAACACGGGAATGCCCAGAACGGAAAAGACCTTGCATACAGTCGATTTGCCGCTGCCCATTCCGCCGGTTACACCAAGCTTAAGACCGCTGCCTGCTTCCACTTTCATCTCAGCTTCTTCTCTATAAGAAAATCAACCTTGGAGGGCGATACCCTCATGGAACTTACAAAAGGAGGTACATTGCGGAAAGTAAGAGGTAATTTCTCTTCAGAATTCAGATCGGCCCTGGCAGCATCAAGAATAACCTCGAATGGAAGCTGTTCAAATTTCTTGTAATCACCCACGGCAACCAGAGCCCTCACGGTAACAACATCAGGGAATATCCTGAGGTAAATTGAATCGGGGCAGTTTATTAATCTGACTGGTACCTTTACTTCCGCTTCCGTGAATTGCTCCACGGGAATGGAAACTAATACCTTTTTCTCCGACAGGCTGCATTTATCGGGAACAACAAGCGAAATACTCTTGCTGACAGATTCCCTGACTCCTTTCATCCTGACGGCTTTGGTCCTCACCGCGCTGAGGGTGTCAATTATACGCTTTGGCCCGCTTATCTCTATTGAATCGGGTTCAGGCACCAGGTCTCCCTTTACCATATACTGCCTTTCTGTATTGACTTCCACGTCGGGTTTTACCGGAACATGCCGTGTAGCAATCCTGTCAAAGGCAAAAAACAGGGTATCGGGCTTAACTGTCGTGATATCGCATTCGACACGCAGCTGATTTCTCAGCTTCGGTATCAGCCCCGATGTTACAATGTAATAATTCAGAGCCTTGCTGTTGGGCACCTTCCTGTAATTTATGGAAGCAACATCCAGGATCACCGGCGACCGGTTGCCCGACATCCTGAGCTTCAGTATCGAATAACCGGGGCCCTTCAGGTAAAGTTCCAGCCTCGACGGAAGATCATCAGCCAGAACCCTGTCCTCCGGAAGATTGACGTACCTTACAGGATACCTGATGGTGTACTCAACTTCCTTTTCAAGAGAATTAAGGTACCAGAAGATAAACGAAAGCAGAAGGAAAAATCCAAAAATGACAATATCCCTGTCATTCCCGTTTCTCTTTCTCCTGAATGATCCTTTGGTCCATATAGATCCCAGCCAGTTCACCCATATAATATAAAAGAGTCTATGACTTGTCAGCTGTCGGATCCTGTATCAGGGCGCTCTTGTCAACCTTGAGTTTCAGATCACCGCCGACCTCAAGCATAACATAGTTGTCCTTTACTTCATTGACCCTGCCGTAAATGCCTCCGGTAGTGATAACCTTGTCACCTTTTTTAAGAGAGTTTCTATAGTTCGAAAGCTCCTTCTGTTTCTTCATCTGAGGTCTGATCATGAAGAAGTAGAATATTACAAAAACAGCAATCAAAGGCAGAAAAGTGACAAATGCATTGCTTTGTCCGGCTGCCGCTCCAGCCGGCTGCCCTGTCAGTAGGATAAAAAATAATTTGTTCATATCAGATTGTAGTTGTCTTTTTTGTTTATTGCTAATTACGGGAAACAACCTCAGCCGTGATCCTGAGCACCACGACTTCGGTAACGGAATTTGAATGGACTGAAATCGTCTTTGTCTGGATGCCGTTCCTTCCACCGGAGTCAAATACAACTTCAAGACTTCCTCCTTTTCCGGGAGGGATCGGGGATTTATCGTACTTGGGAACAGTGCATCCACATGATGTTGAAGCTGATTTGATTACCAGGTTTCCCGGACCCTTGTTCTCAAATGCAAAAATGTGAGCCACCTTCTCTCCCTCTGTTATCTTTCCAAAGTCATATTCATACTCCCTGAAAACCAGTTCTGCAACTTCAGTTTCAGGAGTATCACCGGTTCCTGCCTTTCTGACTGCATTATCACATCCCAAAACAAGAAATGCAATCAAAACAAGTGGAATAAAGAATTCAGTTCTTATCATATATGCTAATCGTATTTGGGTCTTCACTGATTTCACCAATCAGGCCCTTTCCCGTCTTGGTTAACAGTCCCTTTTCCCTGATCTCCCTTACAATGTTGTCAAGGATACCATTGACAAATGTACTGCTTTTTGATGTACAATAATATTTAGCTATCTCAATATACTCATTGAGTGTCACCTTGACAGGTATCTCAGGGAATACCATTATCTCGGTTATGGCAAGCTGCATAACGAGAATGTCCATAAGCGCGATGCGCTCAATCTCCCAGTTAGTGGTGTTCCTGTCGATAAGTTCGGAATTCTGCCCTGTGTGCAGAATAGTCTTCCTGAACAGTATCTTTACAAAATCCTCATCTTCCCTGTTCTTGAACAAGGGCATCATCAAGACATTCTCACCATCCTCGGGCTTAAACTTCCTGAGGGTTTTTTCTATCATCACGACAACATACTCCATGTCATCATTCCAATAGATGCTCTGTTCCTCGAAATTCGACCCAAGATCTTCAGATTCAAGGAAAAGCCGTGTTACCATGTCGATCACGAATTTCTTATCGGAGGCATATCCCTGAACTTCGTGCTTCATGTACTTTTCATACCTTTCCCATGCAACCATTTTGTTGTACATCAGTCTTGGAATGTGCGGGAAATTAGCCCAGGAAAGCTTTTTTGAAGAGATATAGCCGTTGAAGGACTTATTCTTCCTCAGCTGGTCGATCACCCTGTTGTCGATAAACCTGGTGTTGGGATTCAGGTCTTCAGGGGTGGGTATTTTCTTCTGCCTGGCCTGGTCAATCTTTTCTAAAGCGATATCGGCTATCTCAACAACAAGCAGCAGCAGGTAATGATACAGATCATAAGTCTTCCCGATACTGAAGAGCAACTCCTTCTCAGCCGGCTCAATGTCATCATCCTCCCTGCGGTTGAATGCATACAATGCCATTAAGGCTTTAATGCGCAATAATCTTCTGCTTAGCATCTATAAAGAACCTCAGAATTTGGCTGCAAAATTAACTTTTTTCCGTCAGCTACAAAACATCGGGCCAAAATTAAAAGGCACATTTGAATGGTGGTGTATTGTTTTTAAAAAATATTGTTACATTTGACAAGCATAACACCAGACTAACCTAAACTGACTTGGAAATGGAAGAAGAAGCCGGATTAAAGGAGGTCATTAACGGGAGCAAAGAACAGATTGTACAGGAAGAGATTTACACAAAAGTGGTAAGGGCAGGGAAAAGAACCTATTTTTTTGATGTCAAGGCCACACGCAAGGACGATTATTACCTTACCATAACCGAGAGCAAAAAACGGTTGGGAAAGGAAGGCAAGATCTTCTACGAGAAACACAAGATATTCCTTTACAAGGAGGACTTCGATAAATTTACTGAAGGACTTAAGGATACCGTTGATTACATTTCCAACGGAAATGCCATGGTTAAAAGGGAAACAGCCCTATCCGAAGAGGAACCAGGCGGCCCACATTCAGAACTCTCATCCGGGGATTTTACCAATTTAGACTTTGAAGACCTGGATATTAAATAATGAAGTCATTTCCTGATGGTTGATTATATCCTGTTAATACTGGCAGTAGTACTTCTCTTGATCGGGATCATAGGCTGCCTCGCCCCTGTCCTCCCAGGTCCGCCCTTAAGCTATGCCGGACTTATTGTCTTTCATTTCACGAGATTCGCCGAGTTCTCAAATAAACTCCTTATTGTTCTGGCTATAGTTGTGATAGTTGTAACCATCTTTGACTATATAGTTCCCGTATGGGGAACAAGGAAATTCGGGGGCACCAAGTACGGAACAAGAGGCGCCACCGTCGGGCTTATAATAGGCCTGTTTCTCGGGCCCTTCGGAATTGTAATAGGCCCCTTCATCGGGGCAGTCGTGGGTGAGCTGATCTTCAAGGATGATATGAAATACGCCCTGAAAGCAGGTTTCGGCAGTCTTCTCGGATTCCTGACCGGTGTCGGGCTGAAGCTTGCCACCTCCTTCGTGATTACATTCTATTTCGTGAAAGAGTGGATCAGGTGAGCGAGCAGACAATCAACCCAGCGTAGCAACCATCACCGCCTTTATAGTGTGAAGCCTGTTCTCCGCTTCATCAAACACTATCGAGTGCTTCGACTCGAAAACATCCTCGGTGACTTCCATTCCGTCGAGACCATACTTCCGGAAAATCTCTTCTCCTATCACGGTTTCGCGGTTATGGAAGGCCGGCAGGCAATGGAGAAACTTTACATCCGGGTTACCCGTCTTCCTCACCACATCCATATTCACCTGAAAAGGCTTGAGCTGCCTGATCCTCTCCTCCCATACCGAATCGGGTTCGCCCATCGAGACCCAGACATCGGTATACAGAAAATCGACGTCCTTTACCGCTTCCCCGACATTATCGGTAATTTTTATCCTGGCTCCGGTTTCCGCGGCGATCGCCTTACATTTCTCAACGAGCTCCTTGTTCTGCTGATAGGCAGGCGGAGCCGCTGTCCTGAAATCCATTCCCATCTTTGCCGCTCCTACCAGAAGCGAATTGCCCATATTGTAACGGGCATCCCCGAGATAGCAGAAAGATACCCTGTTCAGCGGCTTATCCGTAAACTCAAGCATTGTCATGATATCAGCAAGCACCTGGGTAGGATGAAATTCATTGGTGAGTCCGTTCCAGACCGGCACCCCGGCATATAAGGCCAGTTCTTCAACAATGGCCTGCCCGTAACCGCGGTATTCGATTCCGTCATACATCCTTCCGAGAACACGTGCAGTGTCCTTCATCGACTCCTTATGACCGATCTGTGAACCTGTAGGACCAAGATAGGTTACATGGGCTCCCTGGTCGATGGCAGCAACTTCAAACGCGCACCTCGTCCTGGTTGAAGTCTTTTCAAAAATTAGCGCAATATTCTTTCCCTTCAGAAGCTGTCGTTCTGTACCTGTATATTTTGCCTTTTTAAGATCGGCAGATAGATTGAGAAGAAAATGAATTTCTTCGGGAGTAAAATCGAGAAGCTTCAAAAAATTACGGTTGCGGAGATTGACTGGCATGGTCCTGGATTTAAATTGTTTGTTCCTTTAATTATTGAGTCCCCTCTGAAAAAGGGGGTTTTACAAAAAAACATAAAATTAATGATAACCTATATAAACGAAGCGATGGAAAATGTTCTGCTCAAAATAGGTTGTCCCTGCCTGTGAGGTTAAATAACCTGTGAATACAACATCTATGTTTTCACAATACGTGTCATTTGCAGGACTTTGATAAGCTCCATCAAGGTAAACCTTTTCCACCTGCTGCCCCTGGTCAATGTACTGCTTTAATGATGAACCCTCAAGCATGTTTGGCACACTAGAGAAGGCATCTAACTGTTTTTCTTTACTGGTTTTCTTAAACATCTTTACCGCTTAACTTATAGAAACAAATATATCACAGATTTTCACGGTAAACAACCGGGCGTATTTTTTATGAAGAGGAACACGAAGACCCATTGTCTCGCTGCCCTCGATACAACTACCGATTACCTGATGAACGGCAGCAACGATGAAGTGGTATCCGCCCAGCTCACCGATAAAGAGTTATTGTCTCAGTTCCGGGAGGTGGAAATACTTGATCAGGAGGATAAGCACCTGATCAAGACTTTTATCGATGCCTTCCTGACGAAGAGGAAAATTCAGAAGCTGGCGGTATAAAACAAAACCCGGTATTCATCCGGGTCTTTGTTTCATAAGTCACGTAATGTGCCTTACAACAGATCTCAAGTTTTTATTCAATATGCATTTAAACTATATTTTATTTCTGAGTTATTCAAATCATATATATAAGTAACTACTTCATTTACAAAATTTAAAATTTTATCCGTGGACCAACCACTTGAGATGACTGCAAAGTAAGAGTCTTCTTTTATACTGTTTATCTTGGCAAAATGTTTAAATAATTCTGATTTAATAAATCGTGCATAATTTTCATTATTATTTTTTTTTGCTTTATTAAATAGAACTTCCAAAACTAATCCATCAGGATCATCAAGATAAATTTCTAATCCCCAAGTTAGTACATCTCTCTGTTTATAGATTTGGATTATAACTTGACCATTCTCCCTAAATAAATCCAACTGGGTTCCAGGTTCTTTGGTAAATTTTAGTGTGTCAATACAACTTTTTAGATTCATTTGCCTGAATTTACTGTTTTTTCTCGATAATAAATATATCCAAGTGCAGCACCACCAATCCCAATTCCATATCTTAAAATAGGACTAGCATTATAGTTTATTGGTGAAGGTTTTAGAGGCGTTGAGAATGGAGGAAGAGTGCTAAAATTATCTATTCCTCTCCCAAACTGTAATCTAGGTCTTGGTATAAATTGTCCACCCTCATAAAATTTACCACCAACTCTAATACCTCCACTTGGAGCTCTTAAGACTTCAGGAACTGCTCTAGAATATGAGGAAACAAAATTTTCTAACGGCGCTTTAGCTACATCATCAACGGTAGTTATAGCACTTTCTACACCCCGGGTAAATCCTTTAGCGGCAATTCCTGTTGCACCAATTTGTCCCGCTAAAAGAGTAGCTAAAACTTCTAACCCAATTTCACTTGCTTTAAAGAGTGGCATATATGATTTTATTCCTGCTTGGAACTGTTCAACCCACCCCGTATTACCATTATTAAGTCCACATGTAGGACAATCTGGATCTATTTTCTGGCTAGTATATGACCAATTACCCTTATCCTGAAGTACAATCTGACTGCCATCACTGGTGTTATAAGTGTAGCCTGATTCTGCATATCGAGCGTTCTTCCCGTATTTCTCCTTAGCGGCTGCTTCAGATTTTACTTCTTCATCCCATTCCCATTGTCCTTTACCTTTCTTGTCAACCCATTCTTCCAACATACCACTTGGGTCGGTGGTGCTAATTGGATTATCAAATCCAAATCGATATGGACTCCAATTGTATGCTTGTTCTGCAAGAGGATCCACGGTATGGAACCGACCTATCTGGGCATCATAGAACCTTGCCCCGAAATCATAATTCTCAAAGAACTCGTTGTTTAATTCCTTGCCATTGTAAAGGTATAAATTATTCTGCAGGTTATTGGCTGCAAACATTGAACCGAAAGGATAGTATTCAACTTCAGATAGTAATAATAGTTGGCTGTTACCGGGTTGTAATTTCCTTCAGGAGTCAATACCCTGGTCAGCGTTCCCACGGTATATATGAAAGGCCCGTAATAGAGTGTAGTGGTGGTGGTTGAGGCAATTTGAAGTCGAAAGTAAAAAGTTGAAAGTTGAAAGTGAGGCGTTTAGCGTAGTTCAAATTTAAAGTTCGGGGTTCAAAATTCAAGTTTTGCAGTCAGTTTGTTGGCCTTGCGTCATGCGTCTTGCGCCATTTACTAATTACTTAAGCTAAAGCCTCATTGTAAGAGACTTGCAAGACCTGCACGACTTGCACGACCTGCAAGACCTGTCCCTGCGCCCTGAGCCCCGTACCCTGAGCTTTGCCGCAGGCTGATCGTTATTCTTCCACCCTGGAGAATGAGATCCCGCATCCCGTGGGAAACCGGGATGCGGGATGACATTGTGCGGGGGGACTAAAAAAGGGGGGTGACTTACCTTGCCTGACCCGGTAAAACTTTTCATAGCGGACAATCAGTTATACAGCAGTACTGAGACGAGGGATCCCATCCTGGAATAATGCAAGTGCCGAGGTTATTTACTATTTGATTGTACGCGGTACGTTGGAAAAACGGCGCTCTACTTACGATATGCGGTCCGAAACATGTTATAACATTGTTATAACGGAACGGTACGCGGTACACGGTGCGGCGGGGTTCTCCTAATGAACATGCGCCACCCGTATTACCCCTGGGGAAATTGCTGACGGCCACCCTTTCAGGGTGGACCCAATGCTACTGTCCTTTACCCCGGGCAAAACCGGGGTGCAACCCTGGAGGGGTTGACTCCGATCTGCAGGTGAAAGCTGAAAGTAAAAAGTTGAAAGTGAAGCGTTTAGCGTAGTTCAAATTTAAAGTTCGAGGTTCAAAGTTCAAGGGTTTCAGCATGTTGGCCTTGCGTCTTGCGTCCTGCGCCTTGTGTCATGCAAAAGAAAGATAAAAATCATATCCTTTATGCCATCGATGGGCTGATTAAAAGCGTGAAGCTTAAAAATATTGCGGCGCTATAAAATAAAAACCGATCCTGTAAAACTTCGGTGAAAACCTGCTACACCAGACACACTGATTGGAACACTACCGCTAAGGTTAAGGAGCTCGAAGAAAATAATATGCCCGGCCGCCAGGCTGGGTTCTTTACCTGCTATTGCTTCATATCTGATTTCTCACATGGCTTTAATTTCCATGTTTCATTTTTCGAGAATATATTTATCTCTACTCTTTCAAAGGTGATTAAGGCAATAGAATCTTTCTGACTTTGTGTATAGCTAAAGAATCTGGCAGTAGCCATTCCTATCATTAATTCATCTGGTTTATCAGTTTCAGCAACTCCAATATGTTTATGATTAAAATTTAATGTATCAAAAATACCTCCTGAAAAATTTATACTATCCCAACCCTTGTGCAATAATACCTCTCTTAATTTTTCATCAGTAGTGATTCTGAAAAGGACTTTGTCAGGATTAAGAACGGTCGTAGCTATTAATTCGAACTTTTGGACGCAAAAAATATTTTTTGAGTTTTTACTTCGCAAACAAGAAATTAATAGTAAACCAAAACATGCTAAACTTATAGCTGTTATTGATAATCTTCTTTCCACCATAATTATTTAAAAATATATTGCGTTGAAAAGATATCACTCAACTCATTCGGTTTGAAAAGATCAAAAGCATTCTCTTCTATTACACTTCTGAATACCTTAGATGTACCACCCCAACTTGGATGTGCTACTTGCATTCGTATGGCTTTTCTTTCAAACCGAGAAATATCCCTAGTACTATTAAAATATGGATTAAGACCGGCTTTAACATTCCCTTTAAAGTCTTCTACATGAGCACCTCTTTCGTGGACAAATAAATTGATGTAGTCATACTTGGTTACAAGTGTCCCTCCAATTTTATGTTTTTCGGCAGATATTTGAAATTCTCCGGGTTTAAGATCCCAAATAGGTCCATATTTTGTCTCACCAATGTCCTCCCATGTTTCTTCGTTACCTTTAATCTGAGGGATAACACTATTGCCAGATAATTCACTTAGGCTATAACCTGCTTCTTCATAGTAATGATTAAAGATTCCTGCTGCTACTTCACTACTAATACTATGTCCATCAGGAGAAACACTCCCGATAACTTTACTACGCCAATTTTCACCTTTCATCACCTTCCAGTTGGCCTTAGTGGTGAGGTAAACATTATCATTTAAAGGGTCTTGATCCCCCCCAAGATACTCGCCAGTATTAATGTCGAAATAATCATTGGGATCATACAAATACATTCCCTCCGGGTCAGTGAATCTTATCGGGTTATCTACAACGTAGTTATACGGGCTCCACCGTCTGTAAGATTCGGCTAGAGGATCCGGAACGTGCCACCGCCCAATCTGGGCATCATAAAACCTCGCCCCGTAATCATAATTCTCAAAGAACTCGTTGTTTAATTCCTTGCCATTGTAAAGGTATAAATTATTCTGCAGGTTATTGGCTGCAAACATTGAACCGAAAGGATAGTATTCAACTTCCTGGTCAATAACCG
>JAXDBC010000123.1:0-35416 GCA_034679225.1 Bacteroidales bacterium
TCATTCAGAGGAGCTAAGATTACCTGTCTTTTCGTCAAATTCGCAAACAACCCTGAATCCGACATTAAAGCAGTCGGAATACCACCAGATACTCTTCGGTATCTGGGGATCGGTCCGCAACCATGCCTCCGTCCTGGTATAGTCGCGTGTTGCGCTCCTGAGCAATCCGGCGCTGTGCAGGAAGCTGCCCCCTCTTACAACATGCTCCTCCCCGGTCTCAGGTCCCTTCGGATCCCTTATCAGGCCTTCAGGGTACTGGCTGTAGGCATCAGCCTGATACCAGTCGGAACAGAACTCTGCAACGTTCCCAAGCATGTTCTTCAAACCGAATGGATTGGGTCTGACAAGATCGGGAGTCTGAGTCTTCGAGGGACTGTTCTCCTTATAAATAACATAGGTATTGATACGCGAGGTATCGTTTCCGGAAAGTTTTGCCATCAAGCCTGATTTTTCAAATTTCTTCGGATTTCCTTCAAAGAAATAGGGGCTGCTGGAACCGGCACGGCAGGCATATTCCCATTCGGCTTCAGTGGGAAGACGGTAGGTCTTGCCCGTGACCCGCGACAGCCATCTGCAGTAAGTCTCGGCAGCATGGTAGGTGAATGAAATTGCAGGCCGCTGCCCCATTCCCCATCCCTGATCGGGCTGGCCATAGGGCGGGGTAGCTCCGGAAATGGCATCAACGTCACCAGCCATTCCTGATCTCAGCCCTTCAGTGTCAGTCGAACGTCCTTCAGCTGATGTCTGGGCATAAAATGCCAGATACTCATCCCAGGTAACCTCAATTTCTGCCATAAAGAAAGGACTAATTTCCACTTCCCTCACCGGGCCTTCATCCTGCCTCCTGAAAGGTTCATCATCGGGGCTTCCCATCTTAAAAGTACCTCCAGGGATAGCTATCATGCTGAATGAAACCGGTGAACCCGGTATATTCTCGGTGTAGTTCACAAATTCAGTTACAGCTGTCGCTTCCTTAAAAACTTCTTTTGGCGCTGATGATACGCTCCCGAATGTAACATTGCTTCCATGGGTGTAACCTTCAATGTAATGACCTGCATTCAAATGGCAGTTGATACAGTGAAGATCGGGACTCTCCTCCTGCTGCGTGTAATATAAATGTGCATCCTCACCTTCCTTGGTAAGCTCCGGGGGAAAAAGATTCTCATGGCACTTGAGACAGCTGCTGTTGTAGACGTGCCTCCTTGCGACCTCGAGCCTTCCCCTTTCATCCCAGTCAAATGACGCGGAATCCTTCGTGTAGTAACTCCATAGATCACGAAGCCCTGTTGTGCCCTTCGCCCAGAGATATCCCTGGCCTTTCGGCGGAAGATGGCATTCGATACAGGCAACCCGGTACCCGCTGTTAGTCTCGTAGTGAACTGAACTTTTCCAGCTCATGTCGGCAGCCGGATGAATATGGCACGACTGGCAATAATCATTTGTCGATGTGGCATCCAGAGCCTTTCCGGCACCAAGTATAATGACAATGCCCAGGATTAGACCGGGCGTGAACCATAAAAGGAATTTCTTCATAACAGAAAATTGAGGCTGTCAAGATAAATATTTTATTAATATCTCCGAAACCAGCCCCTGTTTTTTTAGATCTCCGGCAATTCAGGGCACTTCGCCGCAATAGCTTTAATTTATTACTTTTGTACTTCATTGCCGGATGATATGTAACCTGCATGTATTAAATACACAAACACGTATATTAAATACATAAGCACGTATTTGTTTAAATTTCAGTCATGTAGATTCTTCCGCTCAAGCTGAACAAAGACAGGCATCATACTTATGGGATAATCAATATTACAACTATGATGAAAAGACTTTTTATTATTTACATATATTTTTTGCTGTCCCTTGCAGGCAGCGCGCATCCCTGGAAACCATCCCATTACGTGATAGTCGACACTGACGGGGGCATCGACGACATCAGAACTATTTCAATGCTTCTGGCATCGCCTGATGTAAGGCTTCTTGCCGTCACAGTTTCAAATGGAGCCCTTCCTGCCGACAAGGCTTTCATTAAGGTAAAAAGTCTTCTAAACTCATTCCACCATGAAGGAATTCCGGTCGGTATAAACAGGCTGGGTAGCTACCGATCACCGGAGTTCCCTGCTGCACTGAATGCCTGCTGGGGAGATGAGAAAGGAATAGATCCGTCATCTGCCGTTAATTTCAACGATATTATTTCAGAAATAATCATAGCTGAAAAGACAAAATTCAGCTTCATCTGCCTTGGAAGTATGTCGACTGCCCTTTATGCACTACGGACCATCCCAGAGTTCGGCACTCGGGTAAAGGATTTCATCTGGAGCACCGACGGGGCTGACGACAAAGCCGGTTTCAATTACAACATTGACACAAAATCTTCCGTATCCATGCTGAAACAGGAAATCCCCGTGAAGATCGTGCGGAAATATTTGCTCAACAATTCTGTTTTCTGGGACAATGAACTGACTGAAGCTGTTAAAGCCATAAACACCCGCTATGCTAAAGCAGCCGTTTCCGTGTCGGACTTTTCTGAAAGTCACAGATTCGCACTTGAAGCCAACGATGAGATGACAGCGCTGTTTCTTCATTACCCGGAACTATTCATTTGCAAAACCCTGGGTAATGTTACCGATTGCATCCCTTCAGATCCGGCCGGGTTAATGGAAAACACCCTGAGGATACTGAAAGGCGAAACAGTGCCTGGGAACCAGGTTATAAAGGAGTTTCCTGCCGATCCGGCCTTTTATTTCGACGACCTGAGCGGATCGGTTACTGCCATCATTGAAAAACACGGTATTGATGAGTTCAGTTCATCAGTGCTTTCAAACGAACTTCACCGTCATCTCGGGGTGTTCACCGTCATAGGGGTAAAAATGGGTATAAGGGCAAGGGAGTACTTCGCCACAGGAGTGGATGAGT
Source organism: Bacteroidales bacterium (assembly GCA_034679225.1). Lineage (GTDB taxonomy): Bacteria > Bacteroidota > Bacteroidia > Bacteroidales > VadinHA17 > LD21. Next base: position 2,917 of record JAXDBC010000123.1, read on the forward strand.
TCCATGTCAGATCCCTGGCAGGTTCAACACCTCCAATCAGCTGCTTTAACGACGGGATACAGGTCAGCACAGGCGCCACACCGGGACATGGTCTTCTTACGGTTGTGAATGACCAGCCTGCAAAGCCGGCAGCAGAATTCACCTACTACAACCGGACTATCAGGCTCACTCTTAAACCCGAACTGGCCGAAAAGGTCATCTCCGAACTGAAAGAGATCAACTTCGTCTATGGCCTCGACAGCAATACCTACTGGGAACTGGTACGTAAAAACTCCATCAAATACTGGCTCAGCATGGACAGGAATGAGATATTCGACATTGAGGTGATTAAGTGATCATCTGTTGTATTCGTCAAAGAAATCATTTCCCTTATCGTCGGTAAGAATGAAGGCGGCCATATTCTCCACCCTGATCTTTCTTACTGCCTCCATGCCAAGGTCTTCAAAATCAACAATCTCCACTGATCTGATATTTTCCCTGGCCAATACGGCAGCGGGCCCTCCTATCGATCCCAGGTAGAAACCTCCGTGCTTCCGGCACGATTCGATAACCTGTCTGCCTCGGTTCCCCTTTGCCACCATTATCAGCGATCCTCCAAGGCTCTGGAAAAGCGGAACATAGCTGTCCATCCTGCCGGCAGTGGTCGGTCCGAAACTTCCGGATGCCATGCCTTCCGGTGTCCTGGCAGGTCCTGCATAGTAAACCGGATGGTTTTTGAAATATTCGGGCATCGGCCTGCCTTCATCAAGAATCCTTTTGATCCTCGCGTGAGCAATATCCCTGGCCACTATAAGTGTGCCCCTCAGATTCAGCCTGGTCTTTACAGGATACTTCGTGAGCTCGGCAAGTATTACCCGCATAGGTCTGTCAAGGTCTATCTCTACCGGTTTTTCTAGCTCAGGGGCCTTTGCAGGCATGAACCTCGCCGGATTGGTCTCAAGCTGTTCCAGGAATATGCCTTCTGCCGTTATTTTTCCCCTGATGTTGCGGTCGGCGCTGCAACTGACACCAATTCCCACCGGGCATGAGGCAGCATGACGGGGAAGGCGGATCACCCTTACATCATGAACAAAGTATTTGCCTCCAAACTGGGCGCCGACACCATATTGCTGACAGATCCTTTCAATCCTTTTCTCCCATTCAGGATCGCGGAAAGCCCTTCCTGATGCACTGCCCGTAACAGGCAGATCGTCAAGATATCCCGCCGAGGCTAACTTGACGGTCTTCAGAGTCATCTCAGCCGATGTTCCTCCAATAACCAGGGCCAGATGATAGGGCGGACAGGCTGAGGTGCCAAGCTCTTCTATCTTTTCCCTGACGAACTTTTCAAGGGAAGCTTCGTTAAGCAATGACTTCGACTGCTGATACAGGAAGGTCTTGTTACCCGATCCTCCTCCCTTTGCAATGAAAAGAAAGTGATACTCATCTCCCTGACAGGCAGTTATATCTATCTGTGCAGGCAGGTTGCTGCCCGTGTTTTTCTCTTCGAACATGGTCGACGGGACGACCTGGGAATAACGCAGATTCTTTTCATTGTATGTTTCCCATATCCCGCGGCTCAGATGAAGGGCATCATCAGCCGCGGTTACAACATTCTCACCCTTCCAGGCCATTACGATGGCCGTGCCCGTATCCTGGCACCAGGGCAGTTGTCCTTCGGCCGAGATCACGGTGTTCCGTAGCATGGTCCATGCTACAAAGCGGTCGTTGTCAGTGGCTTCCGGATCGTCAAGAATCCCGGCCAGCTGCCTGAGATGCGAAGAGCGCATAAAAAAGTTCAGGTCAATAAAGGCCTGTCTGGCAAGCATCGTCAGGGCGCCGGGCTGAACCTGCAGTATCTTCCTGCCGCAACATTCGGCAACACTGACATGGTCGTCCGCAATCCGGCGGTATGCTGTAATATCTTCCCCGTGCTGGAAAGGCTTTTCGTAAATGAATTCTGCCATGATCTTTAAAGTTTAATGGGCATTGCAGTACCAAATATAAGAAGGCGGAAGACAGAAGACAAGAGCAAATACAAATAAATAATTTCACTTCTCCACAAAATCCGTCAGCCTTCCCTTTTCCCCTGCCCTGATTCCCTTCTCAGTCATCCTGAGAGTGCAGCATTCCGCTGTAACATCATGCTGAAAAACCAGAATATAATTGGCTGCCAGAGCTTCTTCCAGCAGCTTCGACTTTTCATCAATGGTGCGAAGCGATTCAATATCGTAACTCATGTTCCAGATGAGCGGCAGATGAGCCATGGTCGGGATAAGATCGCCTGTGTAAACAAGCGTCTTTCCCCCGAAATATATAAAAGGAATCATCATCCCCGGAGTGTGACCGTAACAGATCCTCACTGAAAAGCCGCTGAAAAGTTCACAATCCTCATCCACAAGGTTCAAATGGCCGCTCTGACCTATCGGAAGAATATTCTCTTCCAGAAAAGCATCCTCCTCACGCGGATTGTTCCTGAGGGCCCACTCCCACTGGACACGGCTAACATGGTAAATTGCCTCCGGAAATGTCAGCTCAAAACCTGTTCCCCCGCTGCTTTTCACAACACTACCGCCGCAATGATCGGCATGAAGGTGTGTAAGCACAACATCCGTAATATCCCCGGGCTTGTAACCCCTGACACGAAGTCCTTCAATAAGGCCTTCACCGTCATGCAAATAAGTGTGCCTGAAGAACTTCCCGTCCTGCTTGTCGCCCCATCCGGTGTCGACAAGAATAACATGACCACCCGTTTCTACAATGAGAGAGCGGAGAGCCAGAACAATCAGGTTGTTCTCATCGGAAGCATAAACCCTCGACCAGAGCGCTTTGGGAACAACCCCGAACATCGCGCCCCCGTCGACCTTGAAGTTTGCTATATTGAAAATGTCTGCTTTCATCTTGCAATAATAACTAATTCCCGAATCCAAAGTTAAATGCCTTTTTATCATACGCGTTCCGCTAAGGATTATTTTATTATATTTCCGCTTGCTTAATCCTCAAGGACGGGCAAATGTTAAATTAATAACAATAAAACCCTGATAATTATGAAAAAAACTCTGCTCTCCATTCTTTCATTCATGATTGCCATGTCGCTTTCAGCCCAGATCACCGGCAAGGTAATGGACAACCAGTCGATGAAAAGCAATATCCTGAAGATGGACAGGAAATATGCCGTTTACCTGCCACCCGATTACTTCACTTCCGAGCGAAGTTACCCCGTGCTTTATCTCCTGCATGGAGCAGGTGACGACCAGACTGGATGGGTACAGTTCGGCGAGGTTCTACACGTAGCCGACAAAGCAATCCTTTCAGGTTCGGCAACTCCCATGGTAATAGTGATGCCCGACGCGAACACCGGAACCAGGGGCTATGTCAATGATGCAAAAGGGGAATGGCGCTACGAGGATTTCTTCTTCGAGGAATTCATGCCCTACATTGAAAAAACATACAGGATCAAGGGCGAAAAACGTTACCGTGCCATTGCAGGCCTCTCCATGGGCGGTGAAGGTACTTTCATCTATGCCCTGCACCATCCGGAACTGTTTTCATCGGCATGCCCCCTGAGCGCGGCAACCGGACCGGCATCGGTTGAAGAAATGAGTAACTACAGGCTCTGGAATACAGGCGATATTTCCGAGGCCCAGAAAAAGGCCTATTTCGAGAAATACAGCGTCCTCAGGCTGATCGACGCCATGAAGGATGACCAGAAGAGAGCTGTGAGATGGTATATTGATTGTGGTGACGACGATTTTCTTTATGAAGGTAATTCACTGGTACACATCGCTATGAGAAAAAAGGAGATTCCCCATGAATTCCGGGTCCGTGACGGCGGCCATACCTGGAGTTACTGGCGGACAGCCCTGCCGGTGGTTCTCGAATTCATCTCAACGAGCTTCCATCAGAACTGAAAATACTATCTTCCTTTTTTTGAGGTCATCTGGGCCAATATCCTCATCAGAAGCCTTATCATCTGGTAGGAAGCCCATCCTCTTAACCGTGTCCACCAGCTAGAGCGCCTGAGGTACTCCTCAACGGTTACCTGGCGGCAGTCGTTTTTTATTATCTCATTAAGGATGTTTTCAAAATCCTTCGTAAAGGCATCGTCCATGATGTTAACATTCATCTCGATGCTCCCGTAATCGCTGATATGGTTAAAATTATAACTGCCAATGGTGCACCATTTACCGTCGACGGTGGTCACCTTGGCATGAAGGTTGGCGGGATAGTACTCGTATATCTTTATATTGTTGCACAGAATGTATTGGTAGAGGAAGCTCGTGGCCCTTTTGAACATGGGGGCATCCGATTTGGCAGCAAGGACTATCCTGATATCCACACCCCTCGCGCTTGCCTGCCTGAACAGCTTCCTCTCAAGCCTGCCGGGCAGAAAATAACTGGCAAAGATTATCATGTGACTGCCGGAGTTCCTAAGGGCATTCCGGTAACTCCTGAGTATCTCTATCTTGTTCCTGTACCAGTTGTTTTCAACTACCCTGAGACTTATATTCTGCTTGTACAGGGATGTTGAATAAACTCTCTCGGAAGCTTTCTCTTCCTTCGCGAGGAATGTCTTGTTCCATAGCTTCCTGCAGATGTTGTTTACACGAATGCATTCAGGACCCCTGATCAGAACTGCAAAGTCGAGCCAGGCCTTTACTGAGTCAGAACCGCGATACCTGTCGGCAAAATTTATCCCCCCTATGATGGCAAGTTCCCCGTCGGCCAGAACAACCTTGTGATGAAGCCTCAGGCTCAGCTGAAAACCCTTCATAATGAATACAGGAGAGAAAAACCTGAATAGAATCCCGGAATCCTCGATTTCATCAATAAACTCCTTTGTAAGGTATTTGGTGCCAAAGGCATCAAGCAACAAATAGACCCTTACCCCCCTTCGGGCTGCCCTTACAAGCGCCCTGACTATCCGTTTGCCGGTGTCATCCTCATCGATAATATAAGTCTGGAAATGAATATAATGCTTCGCTTCATCAAGCACCCGCTCAACAGTCGGGAAAAAAGACCCGCCGCCATGCAGAAGTTCCACATTATGTCCTTCCTTGTATTCGTGCTTCGGGGGACGCTTCATAAAATAATCTCTGCAATATCGAACTGCCTTACAAATATAAAAAAATACCCGGCACAGCGGTTTTGCGGCATCCTGTTTATCCGGTGATTCTGTCCGCAGCTGACTGATTACCAATAAGCGATTACCGATTACCGATTTTCGGAAAAAAAGACTATTTTAGACCGGAACAAACAAAGTATAACATGACAAGAAGAAATATGATTGGAAGCATGGCCGGCGCAGCGGTGATAGCCGCGGGCAGGCCTCTGGATTCCCTTGCAGGGATAACTCAGGAACCTTACAGGCTTAAGGGCAACATCAGGCATTCGGTAAGCCAGTGGTGCTTTGGCAGTATCCCTCTTGAGGAGTTCGCAAAATACTGCAAGGAAATAGGAATCGAGTCGATCGAACTGCTCAATGAGAAGGACTGGCCAGTGGTGGCAAAGGCCGGACTGAAATGCGCCGTTGGATATGCAACCGACTGGGGTATCCCGAAAGGTTTCAACCGCGTTCAGAATCACGATAAGCTGGTCGCCGACTACGAGGCAATGATACCCAAGGCGGCTGCAGCCGGAGTGCCGAACCTTATATGCTTCTCGGGAAACCGTGAAGGAATGGGCGATTACGAAGGTATGATAAACTGCGCTATAGGCCTGCGCAGAATAATGCCGACTGCTGAAAAACACGGGGTGACAATAATAATGGAACTCCTCAACGGCATAGGACACCGCGATTACATGTGCGACAATACAGCCTGGGGCGCCGCACTGGCCGAGATGGTGAACTCGGAACGCTTCAAATTGCTTTACGACATTTACCACATGCAGATAATGGAAGGCAACGTTATCGACACACTGAAGAAGTATTTCAAATATATCGGGCATATCCATACCGGTGGTGTTCCCGGCAGGAACGAACTGGATGAGACACAGGAACTTTACTACCCGGCTATAATGAAAGCCCTTGTCAGCCTGGGATATAAGGGGTTTGTCGGACAGGAATTCGTACCTGCACAGAAAGATAAACTGGCCTCCCTGAAGAAGTGTATCCAGATCTGCGACGTCTAAAATGAGGATCCACTTTATCGCCATAGGCGGAGCGGTGATGCATAACCTTGCCATCGCCCTCCGCCAAAAGGGATATGAGATAACGGGATCAGACGACGAGATATTCGAACCGTCCCGGTCACGGCTTGCTGCCCGCGGACTTCTTCCCGAAGCCTACGGATGGCATCCGGAAAAAATAAACCGCGATATCGACATAGTCATCCTGGGCATGCACGCCAGGGCCGACAATCCAGAACTGGCAAAAGCCGCGGAACTGGGACTGAAAATAATGTCATTCCCCGAATTCCTGCTGGAACAGACAAGGAACAAAAAGAGGATAGTGGTTGCCGGAAGCCATGGCAAAACAACCACCACGGCAATGATAATGCACGTGATGAAGACCCTCGGAATCAGGTTCGACTACATGGTGGGCTCATCAATCGAAGGCTACGAAACAATGGTCAGCCTGTCGGACGATTCCGAATTTGCAGTGCTGGAAGGCGATGAATACCTCAGCTCCTCCATCGACAGACGACCAAAATTCCACCTTTACATGCCAGATATAGCCGTGCTTAACGGCATAGCATGGGACCATATGAACGTCTTCCCGACTTTTGAAAACTATGTGGAGCAGTTTCGGATCTTCGCGGATAAAATAAGCCCGGGAGGATCACTTGCATATTTTGAGGACGACCCGGAAGTGAAGAAAATTGCCGAATCGGCCAGGGATGATATAAAAAAGATCCCATACAGGGTTCATGGCCATTTCCGGAACAAGACGGGATTCTATGCAGCCGGCATCAGCCGGACTGTCAAACTTCAGTTTTTCGGCTGGCATAACATGCAAAACTTCTCAGCCGCCATGGAAGCATGCCTGGCAGCAGGAATATGCAGCGACAGCTTCTATGATGCAATCGGCAGTTTCAGCGGGACATCCGGCAGACTGCAACTCATAAGAGAAAACGAAAAAGGAATTTTCTACTACGACTTTGCTCATTCGCCCTCCAAGGTGAAGGCAACCGTGGAGGCCGTTGCCGAACGCTATCCGGACCGCAACATTGTGGCATGCTTCGAACTTCATACCTTCTCCAGTCTGAACAAAAATTTCCTCCCGTTCTATAAAGGAAGCCTCGAAAAAGCATCCAGGGCAATCGTGTATTTCAATCCCGGCCAGTTTGAACTTAAAAGACTCGAACCCTTCTCCCCCGATACGGTGAAAGAAGGATTCGGAGGAAACAACCTGACTGTTTTTGATAACTCTTCCGGCATGATGGAACATATAAGAAATATGAAACTAAAATCGCCGGTCTGGCTTTTCATGAGTTCGGGCGACTTCGGCGGCTGTAACCTTAAAATGCTTGCAGAAGAGTTGCTTGGATAATTGATTTATTTGAGAAAAATATTTTGCAGATAAGAAAAAAGATTGTTTCTTTGCATCCGCATTTAAAAAGTTCTTTAATGGTCCATTCGTCTAGTGGTTAGGACGTCAGGTTTTCATCCTGGTAACAGGGGTTCGATTCCCCTATGGACTACTAAATTTTACAGGTTAATTACTATACTGATAATGGCAAACCACAAATCGTCCGAGAAGAGGATAAGGCAGGATAAAACCAGGAATGAGAACAACAGGTATTACGCGAAAACGATGCGCAATGCATTGAAGAAGATTCGCAACACTTCGAACAAGGAAGAAGCCGGTACCCTGCTGCCGAAAGTCAATTCAATGCTCGACAAGCTTGCAAAGAGGAATATAATTCATGCCAACAAGGCCGCCAATCTCAAGTCGTCAATAATGAAACATGTTAACAGTTTGGAATAAGCATGATAACTTGATAAATTTCAGAGGGATCCGAAGTGGATCCTTTTTTTTTGCTTTTTCTTTTTCGAGTGGATCAGAATCCTGAACTCCACTGGTTCCCTTCCCCGCGGAGCCGCTTGTTCCTGCAAAATATAATTCAATTTTTATTTTTTCGTGTTCCCTTCTTTTCCTAATTTTATTCCCGGAAATATGTCTCGTCATGTCACTAAAAATCACCGACTGGGCTGTTGAAGACAGACCCAGGGAAAAACTGATCAGGAAAGGTATATCCACCCTGAGCGATGCCGAACTGCTTGCAATACTCATCAGTTCCGGCACCCGAAAGAAATCTGCCGTCGACCTGGGGAGAGAACTGCTCAGCTCAGTAAGCAACAACCTCAACTCCCTCGGTAAACTCTCAATCTCCGATCTGCTTAAATTCAGGGGCATCGGTCCGGCCAGAGCCGTAACCATAAGCGCCGCCCTCGAACTCGGAAGAAGGAGAAACATCGCCGAACTTCCTGATGCCGGACAAATAAAATGCTCGAAAGATGCAGCCGATATATTCCAGCCTCTGTTGTCCGACCTGCATCATGAAGAATTCTGGATACTCTTCCTCAACCGCTCCAACAGGGTCATCGACCGGATGAAACTCAGCCAGGGAGGAATAAGCGGAACCGTGACCGATGTTAGGATAATTATGAAAAAAGCCGTCGAATTCCTGGCCTCCGCCATCATAGTCTGCCATAACCACCCTTCGGGCAACCTGAACCCCAGCGATGCCGATTCAAAGATTACCGGAAAGATAAAGGAAGCCGGCAGTATAATGGATATCCAACTGCTCGACCATATAATTATATCGGGAAAGGATTATTACAGCTTCGCCGACAACGGACTTATCTGAAGAAGAGGAAGGGAAGGCTCAGCCTGCCGGAAAAGGATGCTTCGCGGAAACAGTGCATTTGTCCATGCACTTCATAAGAAGCTCTGAAAAAGTGACTTTCAGAACCGGGTGGATCATCTCCGGAGCCAGCTCGCGGAGGGGCTCAAGGACAAACCTGCGAACGGCTATCTTCGGATGAGGGATTTCAAGATATTCTCTCCTTATCACATCTGTGCCATACAGGAGGATATCAATATCCATCGTCCTCGATATATATCTCCTGACACCCCTCAGCCTGCCAAGCCGGGCCTCTATCATAAGCGCCTTCTCAAGCACTTCCCTTGGCTTCAGGGAGGTTGTGACCCTGACCACCATGTTAAGGAAAGGCTTGTCGCTAAGGAAACCCCATGGCTCGGTCTCATAAACGGATGAGCAATCAATCTGACTGCCTATCTCTTCCCTTATCATTTTCACAGCCATCAAAAGATTGTTCTCCCTGTCGCCAAGGTTGGTCCCAAGTCCGAGAAATACTGTTTTGTCCATAGCGAACGCTTATAATCCAAATTTAAAAATTATGCCTGTCATTCGGGCAATCCGCCACCTATTTTTTATATCTTTGGTACTCATTTTATTAAAGCTGGCTTAAAATGAAAAATTTTCTGAAATACGTCCTGGCTACAATTACAGGAATAATTATCGCGTCAATCCTTTTCATTGTGGTTATGCTCGCGAGCCTCAGCGTGATGATGGTGTCGGGCGATAAGACGACGTCGATCAGCGATAACTCAGTACTTGTACTGAAAGCCGGGGTTAATATCCCCGACAAGGGAAGCAAAAATCCATACTCGGGGATAGACATTATTAACATGACCGTTACTCCGGCGCCGGGACTGAATGAGATCCTTCAAAACCTTAAAAAGGCTGCATCCGATGATAAGGTGAAGGGTGTGCTGATCGAGAACGGGATGATTCCCTCAGGATGGGCAACTACTGAAGAACTGAGGGATGGCCTCAAAAAATTCAGGGAGAGCGGCAAATTCGTAATAGCCTGGTCTGATTACCTTCTGATGCAGGAAGGCTACTACCTTTCGGCCGCGGCCGACAAGATATACGTTAATCCGTCCTCAACGGTCGATTTCAAGGGATTGAGCGGTGAAGTCCTGTTCTATAAAAAAGCTCTCGAGAAACTGGGAGTCGAGGTTCAGGTAATCCGCCACGGGAAATTCAAGGGAGCTGTCGAACCCTACATCCTCGACAGACTGAGCGCGGAAAACAGGGAACAGATACTTACATATGTCGGATCAATATGGTCGCACGTGTTGAACAATATTTCAGCCGACCGCGGCATACCCGTCGAAAAGCTGAACAGCATCGCCGACAACCTGACCGGATACGTGGCACAGGGAGCCCTTGAAAGCGGACTTGTTGACGGACTGCTATATCACGACCAGCTTATAGATACCCTGAAGGTCCGCTCCGGACTTACACCCGACGACAAGATTGCACTTGTTCCGATGCATAAGTACACAAAAGTCCCCGAATCAAAGAAAACTCCCTACCAGAAAAACAAAATCTCTGTTGTCTATGCATCAGGTTCGATTGTTAACGGAAAGGGAAATGAAAACAATATCGGAGGCGACTCCTTCAGGGACGTGATCAGAAAAGAAAGAAAGGACAGCACGGTGAAAGCTATCGTGCTCAGGGTCAACAGCCGCGGGGGAAGCGCTATCGCATCCGACATGATATGGAGGGAACTGGAACTGGCAGCAAAGGATAAACCCGTGGTTATCTCAATGGGAAACTATGCAGCTTCAGGAGGATATTTCATTGCCGCCCCCGGGACAAAGGTAATGGCGAGCCCGACAACCATCACCGGTTCTATAGGAGTGTTCGGACTGATCCCAAACGCCGGAAAACTGATGGAACAGAAACTGGGTGTGACCTACGAGACTGTTGAGACCAACGCAAATTCCGACTTCCCCTCAGTGTACCGGTCGATGAATGCTGTCGAAAAAGAAGCTATGCAGAGAACTATAGAAGCAACCTACAGCGATTTCGTGAACAAAGTGTCGGCCGGAAGGAAGATGACTTTCAATGAAGTCGACAGCATTGCACAGGGAAGGGTGTGGAGCGGTTCCGATGCCTTGAGGATCGGACTTGTTGATGGTTTCGGCGGATTGACTGACGCCGTGGCCGAAGCAGGCCGCCTGGCCGGACTGGAAGCCTGGTCGCTCAGGGAATTGCCGGTGTCGGAAGATCCTTTTCTTAAAATGATTTCCCAGTTTGGCGCCGAAATCAAAAACAGGGTCCTGAAAAACGAACTCGGCGAGTTTGAACGTATCTTCGACGATCTCAGAGAAATCCGCGACTTCTCGGGAATACAGGCCAGATTACCATACTACATAGAAGTTCACTGATAAATGGCAGCCGGAAAAAATCCTCTACTGTGGCCGTTTTCACTGCTGTTCCGGCTGGTGACAGGGATACGAAACTTCCTCTACGATAAAGGAATTATCCCTTCGGAGGAGTTCGGGATACCCGTGATATGCATTGGAAATATTACCGTGGGAGGAACGGGAAAAACACCTCATGCCGAATACATTATCTCACTTCTCGGCAGGGAATTCAGTACGGCGCTTCTCAGCAGGGGCTACAAGAGGAAAACATCCGGTTTCAGATATGTAACACCATCGTCCGGCGCTGCTGATTCCGGCGACGAAGCTCTCCAGATATCATGCAAATACCCCGGTATAATCGTGGCAGTCGACAGCGACCGGATCAACGGTATAAACACCATCCTCAGGGATTATCCCGATACGGATGTAATTATTCTCGACGACGGATTTCAGCACAGAAGGCTAAGACCGGGGCTTTCAATCCTGCTCACCGATTACAGCCGGCTGATGACAAGGGACAGCCTCCTTCCATATGGCAGACTCCGGGAACCGGCATCTCAAAGAAAAAGGGCAGGCGCGATCATTGTCACAAAAACACCGGCTGACATTCCGGAATCTGAAAGAATCGCGATCTCAAATGAGCTTCGTACAGCAAATGATCAGAAAATCTTCTTTTCAACAATTTCATACGGCACTCTCCGCCCGGTTTTTGAAGAATGTGCTCATTTCATGGATCTTCCCACCGAAAAAGAAAGAAATGAAAGGGCTGCAATTGCCGTAACCGGTATTGCATCGCCCGCGCCGCTGATAAATCACCTCGGGAAATACTTTAGCGAAATCAGGCATCTCCGCTTCCCCGACCATCACAGCTTCACCCGGAGGGATCTGGAAAAAATCAGCGAAGCCTTTGATAAAGTCTCTCCTATCTCAAAAATCATAATCACAACGGAGAAAGATGCGGTCAGGTTGAGGGAAATTAGTAATATTGCCGACTCAATTAAAAAGACTCTGTACTTCATTCCTGCAGGAGTCAGTTTTCTGAACGACGATAAGCGCGAATTTGATAACATGATAATTGAATATGCTCGAAAAAATAAATGAAACTGCAGGATTCCTGCGACAGAAAGGGATAATTGATCCGGAAGCCGGTGTGATCCTCGGTACAGGGCTTGGCGGACTGACAACACATATAAAAACCATCAGGGAAATCGACTATAAGGATATTCCTAACTTCCCGGTATCGACAGTCGAAGGACATGCAGGGAAACTGATTTTCGGCGAATTTGGCGGGAAGATTATTGTCGCGATGAAAGGCAGGTTTCACTTTTATGAAGGCTATCAGCCCGAACAGATTATTTTCCCGATAAGGGTAATGAAGTACCTGGGCATCAAATACCTCTTCCTTTCAAATGCCGCCGGTGGAATGAATCCCGATTTCCATATAGGAGACATCATGATCATTAGAGATCATATATGCCTTATTCCCAACCCATTGATCGGCAGGAACGACGACAGGATCGGCGCCCGGTTTCCCGACATGAGCCATCCTTACGACCTGAATCTCATAGAAAAGGCCGAGAAGATAGCTTCCAGGAACAACATCACGGTAAGGAAGGGTGTGTACCTGGGCACCACCGGACCAACATTCGAGACACCTGCAGAGTACAAATACTTCAGAATAATCGGTGCCGACGCGGTAGGCATGTCAACCGTAACCGAGGTGATAGCAGCGAGGCACATGGGATTGCCTGTTTTCGGAGTAAGCATCATCACCGACCTGGGAGTGGAAGGAAAAATCGAATACGTCACCCACGAGATGGTCCAGCGCGAAGCCGAAAAAGCCGAAGGCAAAATGACCACAATAATGACGGAACTGATTTCGGAGCTCTAAGTACCCTGTGCCCTGCGCCCTGTGCTCTGTGCCCTGCGCCCTGCGCCCTGCGCCCTGTGCCCTGTGCCCTGTGCCCTGTGCCCTGCGCCCTGTGCTTTACCCCCCATCCCGAAAGCTTTCGGGACCCCCAAGGGAGGCTAAGGAGCTGATAATGTAGGGTATAGGTATGGGGATTATTCGTACACTTATAGTTTCAGGTTATCGATTCAAAGTCTTATTTGAGGCTCCTTATATCATAAAAGTCATCAAGTAAATAGTTATGATCCAGCGAACTAAGCCCCCTTTAGGGGTTGGGGGTGGCTTTTGCAAAAACGAAGCGACTAAGGACCTGCACGATCCCGCGGAGCGGAACTTCGTCGTTTCACTCCTCAGCCTGCACGACAGCGACCGAAGGGAGCCAGACCGCAAGACCTGCAAGACCCATTATCTTATAACAGTACATACCTTTTTCCACCTCCCCGTTTTTCCCGTCCTGTCGAAGGAAGTGATCAGGAACACGTAGATCCCGGTTTCCGGAAGCCTTCCGTCAGATCCGGTTCCGTCCCATACCAATGAAGCCGCCGGACCGGCAAGCAGATTGTCGCCAAGCTTGCTTACAAAACGGCCGGCTTCATCAAAAATGATAATGGATACCACGCTTTCCGGATTTTTCAGGTTCAGGTCAATTAGCAGAAGGTCTTCATTGCCGTCGTTGTCGGGTGTTATTTTTGTCGAAGAAAAAATCACGGACTCATCACTGCCCTGATCCTCAACCATTACAGAATTGGGAGCCCCGGGTGTCCCCCACCCCGAGGTTTCCGAAGCAGTATGCCATTGAGACCTGTCGGTAGATGGAGCGCAGGGACTAACCTTCTCGAGAGAGATCCCCTCAAAGCCCCCAAGAAGTGGGAAATGCATTTTCTCGTCATAATAGACCTCATCGATCTTTTCCAGAAAACGGTTTACAAGAACCAGGTGACCTCCCGCGTCAGGCATGGAAGGAAGACTTGAAACCTCGATTATATTCTCCGGCACAGATGATGTAAACCGCTCTTCCAGAATGCTTTCAGATGACGTTATAACAATGTTATAACGTGGTAAAAGGCAGTGATTTTCAGCTGAAACGGGAACGAGCGACGATGTATCGGAGCTTTCATCCCTGACAGAAAACAAAAAGAGATCACTAAGATTTATGATCTTTTCTGAGCAATTGTAAAACTCCGCGAAATCAGGTTCACCGGGCCACGGATTGAAAAGAAGTTCATTGAAAAGGACATCTCCGCTACGGGCAGGCTCAGGCAGACCGAATCTGAACTCATCAGTGGTCATCCCATTCCCGGCAAAATCACTCACCTCCCTTCCTGCCCTGAGTGTATAAACTTTCTTCTTCACCAGAGCTTCGGCAAGCGACAGGCTGAAGGTCATGAAAAACGGATCGTTGGCGGTAATGGAGCTGATCACCGTTCCGTCGATCGAAATGCTTTCCTTAATATCGCACAGATTCAGTACACTTTCGGAAAACCTTAATTCCACTGTCAGGCTGTCGACAGGGAAGACGCTCATTATCCCCTGAAAGAAAGTATCGCGATTAGTTCCCTCCACTGAATTCCTGGTCCCGGGCGTTCCGCCTGAAGGAGAAACGGAAGCCTTCCAGTTGCCCTTTTCATGAAAGGGATAAGCGACATCGACCATCTCGAGCGACCATCCGCCATTCGATTTCAGGACATTCCCGTACCAGTCCGAAGAGTATGTCACTCCATGAATAAGCTTAAGACTCTCATCCCTTATAAAGATGGATTTCCCTTCATTCGTAAGCGCGGGAAATGATCTCAGTCCTGCCGTGGCACCGTAAGCTGAAAACAAAGCCGTATCTGCCACCGGGCATACTATAAGCCAGCCCCCGGGTATGATGCTCACATCAGGGAAAAGGCTGTTTGATTTGCCGTCGGACAGGCGCCAGCCTTTCAGGCAAACAGTATCACTGCCGCGGTTATGCAGTTCCAGGTACTCCTTTGCCGGAAGCGCCACGACCGGTGTCGGATCGGCCATGATCTCGGTAATAACAATATCACCCGGATTAACCGGAGAGCCACGACCCGGGTAAGCCTGGCCGTCAACAACCTGACCGGATACCTGCAAAAGTATCGAAACAGTCAGTAAAATAACTTTATTCATGGCAGCGAGACGAATTGAAAAAAAGAGTTATTTTTGACCGCTTTTTACAGTTATAAAAATAAAAAATTATTTTAATTCTGACAAATCATAAAATGAAGACAGCAGTTGTCGGAGCCACGGGAATGGTAGGCAGAACAATGATTAAAGTTCTTGAAGAAAGGAATTTCCCGGTAACGGAATTATTACCCGTCGCTTCGGATCGTTCGGTGGGAAAGGAGATCATCTTCAGGGATAAGGCTGTTAAGGTTATCAGTATCCGGGATGCTGTTGACGCGAAACCTGCTTTTGCAATCTTCTCGGCCGGAGCCACAGTGTCGAAGGAATGGGCTCCCGTGTTTGCAGCAAACGGGACAGTAGTGATTGACAACTCATCAGCCTGGAGAATGGATAAGAACGTTCCCCTGGTCGTTCCCGAAATCAACAGCCATTCCATAAAAAAGGGCAACAGGATAATCTCCAACCCTAACTGTTCAACCATCCAGATGGTAATGGCCCTGGCGCCTCTTCACAAGAAATACAGGATAAAACGCCTCGTGGTAGCGACCTACCAGTCGGTAACCGGCACTGGAGTCAAGGCAGTAGCCCAGATGGAAAACGAAAGGGCGGGGATAAAGGGTGAAATGGCCTACCCCCACCCCATCGACCTTAACTGCTTCCCCCACGGCGGAAGCTTTCAGGATGATGGCTATACAACAGAGGAACAGAAACTTATCGATGAAACCCGCAAGATATTAGACGACCAGTCGATAATGGTTACAGCAACAGTAGTAAGGATACCGGTTGTAGGCGGCCACTCCGAAGCCGTGAACATCGAGTTCGCTAACGAATACGATATCGACGAGGCCAGAAGCCTTATAAGCAACTTCCCGGGAGTGGTGGTATATGACAATCCGGCCCTCAACGAATACCCTATGCCACAGCTTGCACATAACAGGGACGAGGTGTTTGTGGGAAGGATAAGAAGGGACCTTTCAAGGGAAAAATGCCTGAACCTGTGGATCGTTTCGGATAATATCCGCAAGGGCGCGGCAACAAACGCGGTTCAGATAGCTGAATTCATGGCAGAAAACGGACTGTACTAAAAGTCTGCCACCCTGTAAAATACATCAGGGGTCTGCTCACACGGGCAGACCTTTACTTTTCATAAAGGAAATCATTATAGGGATAACGGGTGATGTGAATGCTTTTCACCTCTTCGTAAAGCAGACTCATCAGTTCAGGAATATTTTCCCTTGTCTTTGCAGAAATGAAAATGGTTTTGTGATTCCTGTCGGAGGCCATCCAGGAATTCTCAAGATCAGCAAGTGAATAATTCTCCCTGCCTGCAGGCGTCAGATCGTCTTCATCCTTTGCAGTATAGGAGAATGCATCTATCTTGTTGAATACAAGTATAAGCCGCTTTCCCGAAGAGTTCAGTTCCCTGAGTGTCTCATCCACAACGCTGATCTGCTCCTCAAAACCCGGATGCGAAATATCAACCACATGAAGCAAAAGGTCTGATTCCCTCACTTCATCAAGTGTCGACTTGAACGATTCAACGAGATGATGGGGCAGCTTCCTAATAAAACCAACCGTATCTGAAAGAAGGAAAGGAAGGTTGCCTATCACCACTTTCCTGACTGTTGTATCGAGTGTTGCAAAGAGTTTGTCCTCGGCAAAGACATCCGATTTGCTGAGAAGGTTCATGAGTGTCGACTTGCCCGCATTAGTATAGCCCACAAGAGCCACCCTTACCATCTTCCCGCGGTTCTTGCGCTGGGTGGCCATCTGCACGTCTATCTTCTTCAGCTGTTCCTTCAGAAGAGCTATCTTATCCCTTATTATCCGGCGGTCGGTCTCAATCTCCGTTTCACCTGGACCTCTCAGGCCTATTCCCCCTCTCTGTCTCCCGAGGTGAGCCCACATCCCCGTCAGCCTGGGCAGAAGATACTGGTACTGGGCAAGCTCCACCTGAGTCCGGGCATGTGAAGTTCGTGCGCGGCCTGCAAAGATATCCAGTATAAGACCGGTCCTGTCCAGAACACGGCAGCCAAGCTCTTTCTCTATGTTCCTGATCTGGCTTGCCGAAAGCTCATCATCGAAAATCGCGATGCTGATCTCGTTCTCAGATACAAATGATCCTATCTCAGCTATTTTTCCTGAACCGACATAGGTCCTGGAGTCGGGCATCTGAAGCTTCTGAAGGAATCTTCTGACCGGTTCGGCGCCGGCGGTTTCGGCAAGAAACGACAACTCATCAAGGTATTCCTGAGCCTGGCTCTCGCCCTGCCCGGGATAAATCAGTCCTATAAGTATTGCCCTCTCGCTCGTTCTGCCCGTTTCAATCATCAGTCAATGCTTGTATGCAGGTGTTTTTCATCCCGCCCTTTAAAGGAGAAGAAAAACCAGCATATGAGGACACAAATTTATATAATATATCGCTTGTTGCCCCGGATGGCATTGTTTATAGCCTGTTTCAGCGCATCGGAACACCTGAAGATCATTTCCATGTCGGAAGGGAAAGGCACTGCCTTTGTTTTTGTCTTTTCAATCTGTGCCGGGCTCAGAGCCTGAAGATCGCCAAGTGCCCTGGCAGAGATCCACTCGAAGCCTGATTCCGCACCGAGAGGATCCTTCTTCTCAAGCTTCCCGGACTTCCCCTGGATGATCTCTATATCGCCTGAAATCATGCAGCTTTTGGACTGGATCGTCTCAATAAGCGCGCACTGAAGAGTCTTGTACCTCACGGTCTTGATATCGTTGCCAAGCGAATCCTTCATCACATTGCCGCGGCTATCGAGCTGGTATGTGAAACCGTCTTCGACATTCTTCTTCACAACAGTGTCCTTCTGCATGGTCTGGTCGGGACTAACCATAACGTTCCGGATATTCACATTTACAAAATAATCGAAAGCGGTTTGATTGCCCGGGTCGTATATATGGTATTCAACCCATTCGCTGTTGAGAGCCGGAAGATTGATCGACAAAAGCTCCTCTTCAAACTCACTGTCAAACCTGATTACCGATCTGTTGTTAAGACTTATCAGCGCCCTGCTCATGCCGAGATACCTGGCTTCTTCTATCTTTTCGTCGATACCTTCATAGTTGCCGACATACTCCTTGGCCCTTACAAACTCATAGAAAGCCTGGCGGTAGTTCTCCTTAAGTTTGGTTTCCATGAGCTCGTTTCCGTGAGCGTAGTAAAAATCAGCCGACTCGCGTTTTGCCGCCACCATTTCGGGAAGATAGTCGACATAGGGGTAATCGATTGTCCTGCCGTGAAGTTCGAGAGGCAGAACAGTCCTGACGTAGGCCTGCCTGTCGCTCATCGCCTTGTTCAGCTGGTATATCTCATCCCAGTTTTCGGGCCTGCCTTCCATTTTCAGGAACCTGATACGCTCATTATCCTGATCGTTCAGTATCTTGTACGACCTGTCAAGAATGGAAATCTGCTTTGAATCATTCCTGTTGCGGCGAAGTTGTTTAACAGCCTTGTCGAGGGCCATGGCATAGTTGCCCTTCTCCATCTGCTTTTTTGATGATCCGCATGATGACAAAATGAATAAAAGAACGAGTGAAAATGCTGCTATTCGTTTCATAATTGTATATTTCAGGGTTGTAGGGATATTTCCTAAATATTTACAATAATAACTCGGATAAATGCCTGTTATTATTTTTCATTATATAAATGTGAGCGGAATCTGGAAGCGCACTCTCACCGGCTGACCTCTCTGCAATCCGGGCGACCATTTAGGTGAAGATGCTATGGCCTTCACTGCCTCATCGTCGAGAATGGGGTGAACACCTTTTATAACAGTTATATTGCTTACCGATCCGTCTTTCTCAACAATAAAAGTCAGGTAAACCGTCCCGTTTATCTTATTGACAATTGCTTCCTCGGGATAATGTGTACGTTTCATAACCCAGTTTCTGAAGACATTGAGGTCGCCTCCCCTGAATGTAGGCATAGTCTCCACGATGAAGAGAGGCTCTTCACTTCCAAAGCCGTCGCCGCCGGGAAAGAGGCTGTCACCGAAGCCCGAGCCCGGATTTTCGATATCATCTCCCCCCGTGGCTGACAGTAGTTCATCGGTTGAAAGCGTAGCCAGCTCAATGGGCACAATTGAATCGACAATCACGGGAGGAACATATTCAACTACTTCCTGAATCTTCCGGGCCATTGAGGCAGAGGGAAGAGGAGGAGGAATATAAAAGTCCTCGGGCGGCGGCTGAAGGTTTTCAAGGCTTAACTGGTAGTATCCGGCGCCTCCCACAACTACCTTATCGACAGAAGGACGGGAGTAAAAAGGTATCAGGACAGCGATAAGGGCAAAAGATATCGCGATGACCAGACCGGCAAGAACAACACGGTTGTATCTCTTGCGGAGCTGGTAGGCGCCGTATTCCCGGTTCCGGTGTTCGAAGACAAGATCGTCAAAATCAGCTACTACAAACTGCTTATCAACCTTGTCGCCGGGATGTCCGCTGTTCTTATCGGAAAGTCTCACTTCTCAATGTTAAGAAAATACCTTTTTCCATACCGGATGTCAACAATCGTTCCACTTTTTGAAGCTGACCGTTCATATAAACCGGTCTGATCCAAAATTGCGGCAAAATTACCAAATACCAACATTTCTGCAAAGTAATTAATTTGCCGGCATGACAGGTGTTTTTTTATTGTTAATTATTTCTTAAGTTTGCCGGAGATTTACCGGGGGTTTAGCTCAGTTGGCTAGAGCGTTTGACTGGCAGTCAAAAGGTCAGGAGTTCGATTCTCCTAATCTCCACCCTGACACAAGGCATGTTAATGCAAAATCCTGTAAACATAACGTTCACGGGATTTTTTGTTTTTAGCTCCCTTGTAAAAAAGTCACTTTTTGCATATCCCGGGTAAACTGTCCGGGAGCTTTATGATGCGATGGAATATAAGTCCGGGGTAAAGATTAGCTCATTCACAACGGCTGTGCTAATGTTGACCCCATTGTTTATTTGGCTCCGGTCCCATCTCAAATATCAGTGTACTTCCGTTCCTGATCTCAGAATGATCGAACCAGGGATCGGTTAAAGGCTTTCCATTTAACGATACGGATTGTATATATTTATTTTCGCGGGAATTATTTCTTGTTTCGATAGTGAACTTATCAGCATTGTAGAAGTTTTTATCGAGGTTTATGGTTATTTTATCGAATACCGGACTTCCCAATGCATAAATATTCTGACCGGGAGTCACCGGGTAAAATCCCATTGAACTGAAAACAAACCATGCTGACATTTGTCCCATATCTTCATTGCCACATAATCCGTCGGGTTGTGAATGGTACAGGCTATCCATAACTTGTCTGGCGAGCTCCTGTGTTTTCCATGGGGCTCCGGCATAATTATACAGGTAAATCGTGTGATGGCTGGGTTCATTGCCATGAGCATACTGGCCGATCATTCCGGTAACATCAGAAACGGTACTCTGCACCTCAGAGCTCATTGCGAAAAGGGTATCAAGTTTGGAGATGAATCTTTCATTTCCTCCTTCAATATCTATCAAACCTTTGATATCATGTGGTACAAACCAGGAATATTGCCACGCATTTGCCTCGGTGTAATGCCGTTCCTTTCCTTGTCCAATGAATGTCGGAATAAATGGTTCAAGCCATGCGCCGGTACTGTCTTTAGGCCGGGCGAGTCCGGTAGAAGGATCAAAGAGATTTCTGTAGCAGGCAGACCGGTTAAGGAACATTTCGTAATCATCAGTTTTCCCGACTGCCTTTGCAAGCTGAGCAACACACCAGTCGTTATAGGCATACTCAAGAGTACGTGATACTGATTCTCTTTCTTTGTCGTAAGGTATATAGCCAAATTTTTTATAATAATCGAGTCCCACCCGGCCCCTTGAACGATGTCCGACAGGTTTTTCCATGGCATTTTTTCTTACAGCCTCGTAAGCTTTTTCTGCATCGAACTTGTTTATTCCTTTCATCCATGCATCCAGGATAACAACAACCGGATGATCGCCTATCATATCATTGGTATAGCAGTTCCCGAATTGCTGTGGAGTAGGCAGCCATCCTCCCTGTTCATATTGCGCGATCATTGTCCTGACCGAGTTTAAACTTAATACTGGTTTTATTAAAGTCAGAAGCGGCATTTCTGCACGGAAAGTATCCCACAATGAAAAATCACTGTGATAAGTGAAATCATTTTCCTGGTGGACCTGATCATCCAGCCCGATGTATTTTCCGTCAGCATCTGCAAAAAGTGCCGGGAATAACAATGAATGGTATAAGGCTGTATAGAAAGTAATCATTTTATCCTTCCTGTATGGATCATTTATACCTTTAGTAAATGCGACTTTTATTCTCCCGAGTTCATCATTCCAGGTCCTTTTTGCCTGATCCCTTATCTTATCGAACTGCCAGCCGGATGATTCTGCCTGTAAATTCAACCTTGCCTGATCTATACTTGTATAAGAGATCCCTACCTTGATTTCGACAGATTCATTTTCTTCTGTATTGTAATTTACAAATGCGCCAATACCGTATCCTGACTCTTCTGATGATCCCTGGTTAATATCATTTCCCTTCCATGTGCCGAATGATTTGAAGGGTTTGCTGAACTGAGCACAAAAATACACGGTTTGTTTCTTTACAAATCCGATTGACATTCTGTATCCTTCTATCTCTCTGTCATTCACTATCTTCACCATAGCACCCGTACACGAATCTCTTATTCCGTGCTTCATATCTATCATAATACGCGATGAAGCTGATTCAGGGAATGTATATTTATGATATCCGGTACGGTTCGTGACCGTTAATTCAGCTTTGATATTATAATCTTTAAGCGTAACGGCATAATAACCTGGAGTAGCTATCTCTTCATCGTGGGAAAAACGTGAGCGGTATCCTTCATCAGGATTTGATTTTTTACCGGGAATAATTTTCAGATCTCCGGTTACCGGCATAATAAGAATATCGCCCCAGTCTCCTGCACCCATCCCGCTCCTGTGTAAATGGCTGAACCCCATTATTGAACTGTCACTGTAATGATATCCGGAACACCAGTCCCATCCGTTGATATCTGTTTCAGGGCTTAACTGCACCATACCTGCCGGAAGTACTGCCCCGGGAAAGGTATGACCATGATAATCAGTCCCGATCATGGGATTTACAAAATCAACCGGCTTTGAATTTCTGCAGCCATAACCCGATAAACTCGTTGCAATGATTACAACTAATAATGGTTGAAGAATATGGATTTTGGTATTCATCATAATATAATTTTGATTTTAGCGGTCTGTTTGTTAATTAAGTTTCAGATAAGATGATTCCAGGGATTGATTGCCAGAGCAGAAGTAAAACCTGAGGCAGAGAGGCTTTACCTGTATGTTTTTAAAGTAACCAATACTCTTTGGATCATGCCCCTGAAGGCAGAAAGTACCGTTGGCTATTGGGTTTTTTATCAGAACTGATTCCTGTTGACTTTTGAGCTCCAAAGCTATTCAAGCAGAAAAGAAGCATAACAAGTAAGAATGGTTTTTTCATTTGAATGAGACTTAAATAATCTGTACCAAATATATCTATTCGACTTTATAAACGCAAAATATACAATCTTATAAGCTCACTATATATATCACAAGAGCGCTGGATTAATAATATCTGTGAATATAAACATTAATTTATATTTATATAACCACAGGGATTTTTTATGTAATGATATTTTAGTAAATGATGATTAATTATTATCATGAGTCTGGTTAAAATTTTGCTAATATGAACAGGAATGAATTAGAAGATTTTAAGAAAGAGTCAGAATATCATTTGGTTAACGAATTATTGCCATTTTGGGTAACCTGAATAATCGACAATATAAATGGGAGATATCTTACTCATTTTGATAAAAATGGAATGGATCCGGGGGAAGATGAAAAATGACTACGGATGCGGCTACTGCCATGATGTTATTGTATTATAGAAAGGTGTGAATATTGCCTGTCTTGTAATCAATTGATACGGGTTTGCCAGGAACGACAGATGTTACTTTCAAGATACTATAAAATGTGTTGGATCCCAATATAATCTTAAAAATATATACACCTTCTCCCTGGGAAGGATCCGCTAAAAAATCGATTTTAAATTTAAAGAGACTGCCCTAAAGACAGTCTCTTTAAAACTATTTGTAAAAAGGAAAGTACATTATGGAGCTGCCTGAAGCACAATTCTTATTATGCCTGAATCTGTTGCTCCGGAAAATACAACGGTTACAGCATCACCAACATTTAACAAATTTGCTTCCGTTAAGGTATAAGTTACTGATGTTTTAAAATCACTCCCAACTGTAATGCTTTTTTCGCTACCTGCTATCGGCAGAAGTTGTTTGGCGCCATTTGGATCCCAACTGGGTACCTGCTGTTTTAAAACAGTAGCCTTCATTACATCTCCTGATTTTGCATTTGGAAAATAGCAATTTATGGTGAATGAATCTTGTCCAACTATAACAGGATCTGCAGTTACCTTCGAAATTCCAGTGATGTAAACATTCCCGTTTTCATCATAAGGGATGTCGTAATAAGGTTGTTTCGTACAACCCATCATTATCGCTATTGCAGCGAAGAATGAAAGTGTTAGAATAATTTTTGCTTTCATATTTTTTTATTAAATAATTTTAAAATGCAATACTTAATCTTGTACAGGCAAATACCCACTATTCTGTTGCATTAACCTGTTTCTGGAAATTTCATTACTGGGAATAGGTGATAATAAATGCATTGGAGCAAAAGCAAAGTTGAAAATTGCAGGCTGATGACCGACGAAATTCTGAATATCTGAAATTTCTCCATTGCCATATACAACGCATCTTCTTGTTCGACGCTGATCCCAGATCATTTTATTTTCAAAAATCAGTTCCCATGCTCTTTCAGCCAAGATTTCTTTCAGACCAACCTCACTTGCCGTATAAGGAGCAAGTAATGCCCTGGCCCTGACTTCGTTAATTCCTTTTACGATGTCATCGTCAGATACCGACTGGCCTAACTGCTTTAATGCCCAGTTTACTTCGGTGAGCATCAATAAAATTTCTCCATAACGATAATGTGACCAGTTGAGACCTGAACCATCTGTTCCTTTAACAGCCGAAGCAACATATTGCTTAAAGAGATATGGAACATCAAAACGGACTGTATCCTCTACATTGTTAAATTTAGTATCCCATGTGAAAAAGAACTGACGTTCCTGTTTCCGCAAATCATCATCAGAATAGGAATTATAATATCCTACCCATGGAGTAAATGTCCCGTTTTCTTCTTTTGGGGAAATCCCGCTTAACAAAGGAAGAGATGGTTGTATAACACCATTACCCCCGAGTGTCGCATTATATTGCACCTGAAAAATTGCTTCCCCCTTATTGTTCATAGCCGGATCGCGCAAATCATCATAGGTTCCCAATGTATATACATTATTATACAGTGCCTCAAGTTGTGTTTGTGCCTTTTTTAAGAATTCAAGACCACTTGCAACGGGATAGGCATTCGCTGACCAGGATGCTGTACCGCACCAGTCTTTATCCGGATCGGTAGCCACTTCCTGGTAAGGATAACCGGCAACGGTCATATAAACATCTGCCAGAATTGCCCGGGCTACATCCTTTGTTACGCGACCATTTGTGGATCTACCTGCCGGAAGATTGGCAACCGCGAATTCAAGGTCAGGAATAATTATCTCATCATAAATTTTCTTCAGGCTGGTTCGGGGCATCTCTGTTGCCCACACATCTGTAACTGGTTCCGTTACAAGAACAGCATCACCCCAGTAACGCACTATACAAAAATAATAGAATGCCCTTAGAGCACGTACTTCTCCCAAAGCTTTATTAAGTTCCGCCTCACTCATATTAATCAAAGGAAGCTGCTGGATAGAGAGGTTACAGTCCTGTACGCCTGAATACCAATAGAACCATTGATTATTGAAATCGTCGAGTAAACTACCTGTAACCTGATTTGTCCTAAACTTATCGAAAAGAACGTGTGGCTCATCTGTGTATGCTCCGCCGGTGGGGTACTCAAGTGTAGAGGGAAGGTTATTTCCCCAGTCTCCCGCACCACTGGTCCAATTCTGCAACCGTCGGTAAGGTCCAACTGTAAAAGGTTCTTTATATTCAATACTTGTAAGATCTGCTGAAGTGGTAAGCTGATTTGTAGGCACTTCTTCCAGAAAATCAGTGCAACCACCAAGCGCCATCAGGAATATCACCATAAGCATGGTGATTCTTAATGTCATATCGTTCTTTAATATATATTTCATAATATAAAAGTTTTAAAATTAGAAAGTTGCATTAACACCCAAACTGAAGGTTGTAGGAACCGGATGCATATATTTATCAATATTTGGTACCCTTGTATTAATTTTCTGTATAGCACTTCCTTCAGGATCGTAACACGGAAGTTCAACCGCCGTCCACAAAAAGAAATTGTCTGCAGTGGCATAAACTCTTAATCTGTCAATACTACCAAGGTTTCCACGGAAAGTATAACCTAATGAAGCCGTTTGTCCCCTGATGTAGGCAGCATTATAAATCATATGGGTGTCAGGATATGAGTCGTATCGTCCACCGGCATTACCGGCGCGAACCTGGGCTATCATTGTTTCCTGATGATTAGGACGCCATCCATTCAAAACTTCGTTCATCATACCATTTACAAACTGACGGTCATGAGCAGACTCATGCACGATTGCTTTGTCAACTCCGCCTACAAACATGATGTCGATACTTGCATCAAAGTTTTTATAAGTAAAGGTGTTGTTAAAACCACCGTAGAATTTCGGGTATGAATGACCAATAACATCACCGTCAGTCAGCAGCTCAATTTTACCATCATTATTAGTATCCTCAAATTTCAGATCTCCCGGTACTCTGCCATAACGTGCTGCTTCTACAGCTTCCATAGTGCTCCATGTTCCCATTCTGTGCAATCCAAAGAATGTTCCGATTGGTTCTCCAACTCTGTAAACGCTGGTTCCGTTACCCGCACCGGTATCCGTATAAATGTCGGCACCGGTAGGGCCGAGTTCCGTAATCTCATTTTTATTGGATGATATTGTAAAGAGAGTTTCCCAGGTAAATTCCTTTGATTGGAAATTAACCGTGTTCAATGATAACTCTATACCGGTGTTTTTAACCGAACCAAAGTTTACCCAGGCACTACCTGTTGTAGTTGATTGAGGTAACGGAAGATTAAACAACATATCTTCAGTATTTTTATGATAATAATCAACCTCAATACTAACTCTGTTTTTAAACAAGCCAATATCTAACCCAATGTCGAACTGTGTTGTTGTTTCCCATTTCAGGTTATCATTACCTGTAGAACCTGGATAAAGACCTGAATTGTAACCATTTGCCAATAGAACATTGGTGTTGCTGATATACGTTTGTGTTATAAAATTACCAACTTCCTGGTTACCGGTTTGTCCGGCACTAACACGCAGTTTAAGGTTAGATATTGCTGAGATGTTCTCCATAAAACGTTCCTGAGAGATTCTCCATGCAACACCAACCGATGGGAAAAATGCATATTTATTGTTTGTTCCGAATTTTGATGAACCATCCATACGCCCGGTTGCTGTTAACATGTATTTGCCCTGGTAATTATAAGTAGCACGGGCAAAATAAGAGTTTAACGCACCCCTTGTATTGCTGGAGCCTACTGTAGATGGATTGCTACCCGCGCCTAAATTGTTCCATTGATAAAAACTTGAAGAGAATTTGTATGCTTGTGCATTTAAATAGTCATAAAAATTTTCAGACCATGAAAGCCCAAGCAAACCGGTTATTTGATGATCACCCAGGGTTTTATTATAGTTGAAATAGTTCTCGCTTTGCCAATACTCCCATAAGTAATGTTCACCTCTTGCATCTGGAGTACGTCTGCCCTGGTAATCTCCACTATACCATCTACTCGATTGATTCCTGTTATCCACGGAGAAGTTAGTTCTAAAAGTCAAGTCTGGTGTAATTTGTGCTGTTAGTTCAAATGCTCCGGTAAGTTCGTATTCCTGGTAATAGCCTTCGTCCTGATTCAGCATAAAAGTTGCACCTGGTCTGTTTTCACCAACATTAAAGTCCCTGCCAGTAGCAAATGTTCCTGCATAAGATCCATATATTTCAGGATCATTAGGATACCGATATGGCGGGAAAATAGCAAAAAACTCCGAGGTATTTCTCATCAAATCACTGCTCATCCGGTCTCGTTTACTTTTTGCATAGGCTACATTGGCGCTCAAATCGAGCCATTTGGCAAGCTTAACATCCATGGTCGCCCTTAGGTTCAACCGGTTGTTGTATGATTCTTTCAAAAGCGATTCCATGTGGTTATTACCTATAGCTAAAGAGTATCTGCCTTTTTCCGTTCCGCCGCTCACTTCAACACGGTTTTTATATGATAAAGCGTTTCTGAAAACCTCATCTTCCAACAATGTGTTAAATCTTGGTTTATAATATTTTCCATCGTTACCCATAAAATTAAGCCCGGGTAAATACGAGTCTTTTGGAACCTGTACAAATAAATGTGGCATCTCTGACCATGATAATCCTGCTGCATTTGGGCCGCGAAAATCCTTTGTTGTTACCAGGTTTCCATACTTAGGCGTATTGTTAAATGCCTGTTCATAGAGGTACATAAACTGGTCGGCATTTACCGCGTCGTTTCTTCTTGTCTTGATACCAAGCGAGACTGAACCATCGTAGTTGACTTTTATGTCGCCTGCAACCCCACGCTTGGTTGTTATAATAATAACACCGTTTGCTCCACGTGTACCGTAGATAGCAGTAGACGACGCATCTTTTAAAACGTCCATAGTTGCAATATCTTTGGGATCGAGGTTTTGCAAGGCATTTATCACACCAACAACTCCATCCACTACAAACAGAGGATCAGAACTGGTATTAATGGAGTTTGTACCCCTGATTCGAATTTGAGGCCTGCCGCCCGGATCACCGGCAGCTTGCCTAATTACCTGAACACCCGCGACTCTGTTCTGCAGTGCTTCTCCAACGTTTATAATTGGCCTGTTAACCAGTTTTTCAGGTGGTACACTCGATACGGAACCGGTAAGGTCACTTTTTTTCATTGTACCATAACCAATAACTACAACCTCGTTAAGACCAAATGCCGTCTCAACCATAGTTACGTTAATCTGGGTTGATGCACCAATAGTAATTTCTTGTGGATCCATCCCGATAAATGAGAATGTCAGACTTTGTGATCCGGGAGGAACCTCAATGCTGTATTTCCCGTCAATATCGGTAATCGTTCCCACATTTGTTCCGGTAACAACAACGTTTACACCTGTTAGTGTTTCACCAGTAAGAGCATTCGTGACAGTTCCGGATACTTTGATTTGCTGCTGATCAACAACTGATCCGGAAAGATCATTACCATAAGAGTTCTCTGCACTAAGTGAAAAGAAAGGAAGCATCAATCCACAAAACAGAAGAATAGTCACAATTTTCAGAGTTCGTAGTAACTTGTGAAAATTGACATCTGGCCTTATAAGGCCAAAAGTAATTGAGATTTTTTTCATACGTGGTAATTTTAAATCGATTATAAAACTGAATTTGAGGCTACATGTTTGATGCTGAGCTAATCGTAACTGCAGCAAAATCAAACATAGTAATTTGCAGGTTAGTTAAGCTAATTTCAATCTATCATAGGCATTAAGTATAAAATTTGTTATTTACAGAATATTGTTGACGTAGTGATTTCAAAAGCACTACCACCAAAAGTAACACACCATAGAAAAAGTAGAGCGAATGCAGCCAATGGAATCCTTGCAGGAAATAGACTTC
The DNA here is from genome assembly GCA_034679225.1 of Bacteroidales bacterium. Lineage (GTDB taxonomy): Bacteria > Bacteroidota > Bacteroidia > Bacteroidales > VadinHA17 > LD21. The sequence goes on from JAXDBC010000123.1 coordinate 31,941, forward strand.
CATGTAGACCCAAATAATAAGCGCGAAGCCTGTATAAACTGACCATGACCACGACCAATGCATATCGGGATAAATATTTACCATCTGTGCTAACTTACAATCCTTACGTTTCAGTAGTCCCCAAACTACAAAAACCGGCATCAGTCCAAGTACAACAAACAATATCAGCCCGGGTATCAGAAAGTTTTTAAAAGGCGAATGTTGCAGAATTAATTCGGGGGTCATTCCCATCCACCCTTCGGGGAAAAGTAAAAAAGCACCACCGCCAAATAAAGCTCCAACTGAAAGGAAAAGCAAAAGACCAACTATTAGATTCCTAGCTTTCATTTTATATATATCTTAACTGGTCGGAAGATTTTTGCTAATTGACATATATCCAATAAATTATAGCTCTTATTCCAAGAAAGCTAATCATTGCTGATAATCAGGTAGTTCTGAGCAATCATTTGAAAAAAATTCCTGACTATTGATAATAAGTTTGTATAAAAATAACCATGCTGAATTTAAAGTACAGCAGAAAAGGAATTAAGTTTTTGTTAATTTATTTCTCAAACACATTATATTCTATTAATCGTTCCTCTCGGACTGCTCAACCGTTTCTTCATCAAATCCCAGGTTTAACCGTGAGGAATCAGAACCTATATGTCTTTCGCTCTTGCTGCCAAAGATCATGAGTTTTAACCGGGCAAGCTCCTGCCTGAGGTAGGGGTTCTCAACCCTGAGTTCACTGTTTTGTTTCAGTAATAAATTATATGTTTCAATGGTTATTGACCCACTTAAACCCTGATCTGTATGTTCCTCTTTCTGCATAATGTAAAAATGGCAAAAGTGTACCTGTAATCCTAATAATTTTAGGGAATTTTATTAAGATACCAAAGCAGTTTTGTTAATAAAATATCGCTTACGTTGCTTGTACTTCTCAACAGGGATACCCTTCTCTGCTTATGCATCAGACCGAAGGGATATGATTATCACCTGTATTTCAGAAAGAATTAAACCAGTCAAAATGATTGGCATGACACTGGTATTCTATTTTTCAATATTAAGAATCTGACATTCTCCCGGTTTATATGGAACTACAAGATTAATTCTATCTATAGTGCATTTTATTGGCTTTTTATTACCTGTAAAATCAGTTCTCCGTATCAAGACCTGGTTATTCAGTTTTAAACCTGAAATCACACTGCCTTCCTGAGCCGGTACATCGAAAAAAACCGGGCGACCTGACTGGATCCATTCATTGTATTCAAGAGAATTATTATATACCTCCTGCAATAAACTCATTTCAGTTGCAATCTCTTCTCTCATGCACCAGGAATAGAATATATCAGTCCCACGTAAAAGTAAGTGCCATAGTAATTCCTTATAACATTGCTGACTCATTTGCTTTACATCGGGAGATGGATTATCAGGAGGTGATGTTGTGTGCCAGTGAACAAAAGTGGCAATCGGGATACCGGATGGAGTGGATTTTCCGGCATTGCTCCCAACTTTGAGCATATTGTAGAACCAGCGATAATCTGAACTATAGTCCGGGTACCAGTTGAATATGGGATACCATGTGTAAACAACAGGCATGGCCATAGTGAATCCGGTTTCTGTAAATTCATTGTACCACGGACGATATAATGCCTGTTGATCTTCGCGATTAGGCAACTCCGGCCGGGGATATTCAAAATAGTCATACCAGTATCGCCAGCCATCATTCGGATATGTTGCATAATTTGTAACCAAAGCATCCGGATAACGTTCCAGGAGGGGCATTGAATAACACTCCTTCATTAATTTGCCGCGCGTTGACCTTATCGTGGCCTGAAATGCATTGAAATCATGGATATTTGGAATATGCTCCCGGCAATTGACACACAGTTTGGCATTTTCCCATGCCTCATTCCATTCATGAGGACCGTCAATCTCCCAGTCAGCTGTAACAATATCAATATTTACTCCGGCTGTTTTATACGCTTCAGCATAAAATGCCACACGGCTTTTTATGACAGGTACTCTCTCGTAAATCGTGAATGGACATCCCATCCAATGTCCGGCAAATGAGCTATCAGAAAATATTTTACCTTCATCGTTTACATGTGCTGTTGACGGTGTGCCATCATAAAATCCGTAAAGAAGTCTACTTGCATCAACAGCAACTGACAAACCAAGATCTTTTTGAATTCGTGCAATACGAATACCTTCATTAACGCAGGTTTCCATTGCTTCTCCTTTTTGCCAGAAGGTAATAACTCCTATTCCACGTTTTGCAAGCTCATTAATAACAAACTTTGCATCTTCGTTGGATAAACTGCTCAAATCACCGACAGAATACTGATATATCAATTCGCGCTTATCTCTGTCATGACTTAAAGGCTGTAAAGTTTCCAAAAGTATGCTGATATTTTGCGGTATATCCTGTGAAAATGCCTTAAAAGAAGTAAATCCACCTGCAAATATCAGGAGTAATGCAAAAAATACAATACCCTTTTTCACCGGAAGAACACCAATTCTTTTCATCCGAATATAATTTATTTTAATGGTCCCCGCTCAAGCGGGGGAACCCACATATTTGAAAATTATATAGATACGTGTTTGTGTATGCAATACATGTGGGTTTCATAGTATGTTTAAGTCAGGTTAATTCTATAACAGTTTTTTATGTTTTATGCTGATAGCTCTTATTATTCCTGCACCCTGGTGTCCGATTAAAAAATAGATACAAGGTGTACTCCCCGGATCCCGATTTACCGGGACCCAATGTTGTAAACTGGTTTTGCCAAATTCATATACAACATGGGTAAAAATACGGAAATATAATTTGTCGGACAGCCGGTTTTCAAACAAATAATGAATTTGATGGAAAGAGCCGACATAAACGGGCTGGTACGAAAGCATAAGAGTGATTATTAATACAAGTCATTCACGATGCAGACAAGAATCCTGGATGTGACGGTTTGCGTAACAGAGGGGCAGTCTATTGATTGTTCCGGTATGTCAAGACCAGTTAGTTTCGTGATGGGAGATCTTTTCCAATTTTACGATTATCAAACGCGGGAAATTGTTCTGCAAAAGAGGGATTTGCTGAGGGAAGTTAAAGTTTCAATCACGAACAGCTGCATTGCAGCTGGACAAAAAAGTCACGTATGTGACTTAATTTTAATAACCCCCGGTGCTAACCGGGGGTAGACTAATCCTATAGATTTTAAGCCCTGAGGGGCGTGACAGTGAATAAATAGAAAATGTCGGTTACTGTTCTGACAACAGCCATATTTGCCATTTTGATGCATTATTGGTTTCCAAATAAAATATCCAGCATACTTGTTTTCTGGTAACAGGTATTAGCATTTGTGATCAACCGGGCAGTACTGTGAAAAATGGTTCGGGACAATGCTTTTTGTAAAAGCATGAACAACAATACCATCGGACGGAAAATATGGAAGCTTTTTAACAGGAAAATGTAACACAATTGGCTACGCAATGTATAC
>JAXDBC010000124.1:0-4344 GCA_034679225.1 Bacteroidales bacterium
TTATCAGGTTGCCGAACATGAGGAAGCCCACAAGTGCAATTGAAGCCGGAGCAACCAGTCCGGCAATAATGGTGACTGCGATGGGGAACAGTATCCTGGTAAGGGGCGAAACGCTCTTCGGATTATACTTCATCCTTATCTTTCTTTCCTTTTCGGTGGTGCATAACTTAATGGCAAACGGCTGAATTATAGGAACCAGAGCCATGTATGAATAGGCAGCGATTGCAATGGGACCTATAAACTGGCTTTTCAGAACCTGTGAAACGAGAATGGAAGTGGGTCCGTCTGCTGCTCCGATTATTCCTATTGATGCAGCATCCTTAAGGTCGAAACCGAGAAGTGTTGCTATTATGACTGTTGCGAATATCCCGAACTGGGCAGCCGCCCCGAAAAGAAGAAGCCTGGGATTGGATAAAAGCGGACCGAAATCGATCATCGCACCGATACCGATGAAAAGCAGGATGGGCATCGCTTCCGACGCTTCGATCCCCACACTGAACATCCAGTCGATTATTCCCCTTACCTCGCCTATGCCGGGGAGAGTCTGGTTCAATACACCCGACAGGGGAAGGTTGACCAGTATGGCGCCGAATCCCATGGGTAGGAGCAAAGGCGGTTCAAGCTTCTTGTCGATCGCAAGGTAGATGAGAACGAAGCCTGTTATCCACATCACTATCTGCTGCCAGGTAATACTGGTTATTCCCTCAAGTAAAAATTCCATTTCAGGTTATGGTTGGTTATATCACTCCGCACAGTTGCGGAAACGGCAAATATACCGAATAAAATATGATAATGTTCAGCAGAACCCCCCAAAGACCATCAGACCATCAGACCATCAGACCATCGGACCATCAGACCATCGGACCATCAGACCATCGGACCATCAGACCATCAGACCATCAGACCATCAGACCATCGGACCATCAGACCATCAGACCACTTCTTCCCCTCCTCTGTTGTCGGTTTTCCGTTCGGGATCCCGGTAAATGGTGTTCAGAAGATCCGCTTTCCTTTACTTTTCTCCGCAGCAGGTTTTTTATGATTTATTTGATACTTTTATGATGAAATGTGTAGAAGTTAGTTGGCAGTTGGCAGAATGCAGTTGGCAGTTGGCAGCACACCTAATGACGAACGCCGGCGACCTGAATAAATAAATGTATATGGTCATGAAAAAAAAATCTCCCTTCCTTCCTGCTTTCCTCCAGACACTTTTAATTATGGCTTTTTTAGTGTCGGGATGTTCGGGCGGGAAAGCTCAGGATCTGTTTCCCGACGGAACTCCGATACCGGAATGGTTCAGGGATACTTCAAAAGTCACACCCGCCGACCTTGGCCGACAGTTCCTGCTTACAGATTTCGGAGTGGTTGCCGACAGCACAATTATTCAGACTGCTGCAATCCAGAAAGTGATCGACACGGCTTCGCAGCAGGGAGGCGGAGTAATAGTGATCCCAAAAGGTACTTTCATGTCGGGAGCTCTCTTTTTCAAAAAGGGAACCAGCCTCTGGCTTCTCGGTGGAGCCAGGCTGAAAGGATCTGACGATATTGCCGATTATCCGCTTATGCCCTCGAGAATGGAAGGACAGTGCCTCGATTATTACCCGGCCCTTGTCAATGCTTACGGTGTGGATGGATTCACTATTGGAGGTAAAGGAACAATTGACGGTAACGGCTTCAAATTCTGGCAGGCTTTCTGGCAGAGAAGGATGGAAAATCCGATGTGTACAAATCTGGAAGTCTCCCGGCCCAGACTGGTGTTCATAAGGGACTGCAATAGCGTCAGGGTACAGGATGTCAGCCTCCACAACACCGGTTTCTGGACAAACCACTATTACAAATGCAGTAATGTCAGGATCCTCGATGTTCACATTTTCTCACCACACGACAAGGTAAAGGCTCCAAGCTCCGACGCTATCGATATTGATGCCTGCACCAATGTTCATGTCAGGGGATGCTACATGTCGGTGAACGACGACGCAATAGCCCTTAAGGGAGGCAAAGGACCCTGGGCTGACACCGATGAATGTAACGGCGAAAACCTCAATATCCTGATAGAGAAATGCAATTTCGGATTCTGCCATTCTGCACTTACATGCGGAAGTGAATCAATCCATAACAGGAACATTCTAATGCGCGATTGCCGGATCGATCAGGCAATGAGGGTGCTCTGGCTTAAAATGAGGCCCGATACCCCTCAGAAATACGAGTATATCACCGTGGAAAATATCACCGGCGAAGTTCACAGCCTGATTTATATCAAACCATGGACCCAGTTCTTCGACCTGAAGGGAAGAAAGGATGTCCCGATATCTTATTCAGAAAACATAACAATGAGGAATATCGAACTGAAATGCAGAATCTTCTTCGATGTGGCGATTACTGAAAATGACAGGCTCTCTTCATTTGCTTTTGAAAACCTGACGATCGAGGCCGAAAATGATGTATTCAAAAAAGATGTTGTTCAAGGCTTTAAAGTAAATAATGTGATTGTAAACGGCAAAAAGGTAGAATAGTAGGCATTCCTGTCCGATTCGAAGCAGTTGAAGGTTTTCATCGATCCCACATTTTTTATTTTGAACCCATTGAACGATGTTAGATGCTTTTATATAAATTTGACATATATACTAAACGCTAAATCCAGTCATATGAAAATCAAATCCATCTTAACGGTATTTATTATTTCTATAATTACCGGCATAAGCCTGTATGGTCAGGAGCCGGCTTTCAAAATATCACTTGCAGAGTGGTCGCTTAACCGCACCCTCAGGAAGGGGACCATCACCAACATGGACTTTCCAAGAATAGCAAAGGAGACTTATGGTCTCGACGCAGTTGAATATGTATCAACTTTTTTCAAGGGGAAGGCTGAAGACATGGAATATCTGACACAGCTGAAAAACGAGTGTGAGAAATACGGGGTTAAAAGCATCCTGATAATGGTTGACGGAGAAGGGAATCTTGCCGATACCTCCCTGGCAGCAAGGAACAAAGCTATTGAAAACCATCATAAATGGGTGAAAGCCGCTAAATTTCTTGGCTGCCATTCGATTAGGGTAAACGCAGCAGGCCGCGGTACGATGGGCCAGATGCAGGAAGCAGCAATCGACGGCCTGGGCCGGCTGGCTGCCTATGCCGAAGGTTACGGGATCAATGTTATCGTTGAAAACCACGGAGGAAATTCCTCATACGGGAAATGGCTGGCCGAGATAATGAAGTGTATCAACAAACCAAATTGCGGTACTCTCCCCGATCTTGGCAATTTTTATGAATATGACCGTTACAAGGGAGTCCAGGAACTGATGCCATTTGCAAAGGGAGTAAGCGCCAAAACCCATGACTTCGACGAGAACGGAAACGAGACACAGATAGATTACGAAAAAATGATGAAGATCATTTACGATTCGGGATTCAGAGGTTACATAGATGTAGAGTATGAGGGTAGCAAACTCAGTGAGGATGAGGGGATCAAGGCAACAATTGCCCTTCTCAAAAGAGTAACCGAACCATATAAAAAATAGTCGGCAAGGAATGGATGAGAAGTTGGCAGTTGGCAGTTGGCCACGTACGGCATACCGCATACCGCCGGCAACCAGCAACTTCAAAATGATTTCAATCGAACAAACAATATGTATTAGTATTTCTTATTATCAACCTTAGACAATTCGTATCATGAAAAAGCTTTTACTTTCTTTTGCCGCTGTATTGTTTTCAGCAGCTATTTTTGCACAGGCTCCTGATTTCAGCGGAACATGGACGCTGAACACCTCCAGGAGCACTCTTGGCGCTGAGTTTTCAATGGCTCCAAAAAATGTTATAGTGGTACAGAGCGGAAATGACCTTTCGGTCGAAAAGCATTCAGAGTTCCAGGGACAGGAATTTGTAAGCACCGACAAACTTACTCTCGACGGCAAGGAATGCACGAATACAGTGTTTCAGGACATGCAGAAAAAATCAACCTGTGCATGGTCGGATGACAAGACCAGCCTCAAGGTCGTTTCAAAAATGTCGATGGGTGACGGAGGCGACGTCACAATAAACGAAGTTTACAAGCTCGACGGTGGCAGCCTGGTTATCGAATCGACATCAAGTTCGTCATTTGGCGACATGAGCGAGAAAATGGTTTTCGATAAGAAATAGCTGATGCGTAATATGTTAAGGAGAACGGCCCTAATGTTTTTAATGTCAGGCATTGCTGGCTGTTTTCTGCATGCTCAGGAGCCGGTAACTCCTGATGCATCACCGGAAGCAAAAGCCCTGCTCAGGTATCTCTACAGTATAAGCGGTAAACAGATTCTTGCCGGACAACATAATTTTCCAAATTCCGGATCGAGGAATACTGTTTTT
>JAXDBC010000125.1:0-19814 GCA_034679225.1 Bacteroidales bacterium
ATCCGACTTGCAAACAACCTGGTCGCCTGCAATGGTATTGTTGCTTATAAGAGGCAGAACGCTTATCCTCACCGGTTCGCTTTCCGAAACACATTCACCCGACACTGCCCTCCTCCTGAACCAGGTATCTGTCGTGAGTGCACCTGGCTGATATTCACGTCCTGTGGCGCCCTCCACTTCAGTCCATCTGACATTGTCTGCCGACGAGAACCAAAGATAGGCGTAATCACCAGGCAGACCTGTCCCCCCCGAGGCATTCAGACCTGTTATCCGGTGGGGAGTGCTGCCATTGCATATTGTTGTATCTGCAGACCCTCCTGAAAGAAGTGAGATGGTATTATCCGACAGCGGTGCATGAACATTGATCCTTGCCGTGTTGCTTATGCTCACGCAGGCCGACGAGCGGACAATTCTCCTGTACCTCACCGAATCGGTGAGAGCCGGAGGAGCGAAATTCTGTGAGGCAACATTGATGAATCCCTGTATATCCGTCCATGAATGACTGCCTGTACTGTCCTGCCAGGTAAAGGTATAGCTGCCAGGTCCCTTGCCGTTCAGGGGAGCCGATCCCGTCAGTACTGCCGGAGCCGATCCTGAACAGATGGTCTGATCGGACGGGATAATGTTGTTGGAACTTATTGCCGGGTATGAATTCAGAAGAACAGGTTCACTCGCATTACGGCAGACATTATTGATTCCCGAATAGACCACTCTCCTGAAATACTGATATCCTGGGAAATAGGCTGCCGACTCCTGCGGATTATAGCCCACGGTGTTGCTTACCCCGGCGGCGGTTACCCATGCTGAATTGTCGCTGCTGCTTTCCCATACATACCTGTAAGTGTTGTCGCCGCCTGAAAGAACGGGAGCTGCTGTTGCTTCAAGGTTTACAAAGACCATCCCTGCGCAGATCTCCTGGGCCGGTGTAAGTATCGTGTTGTTTACGACCGGATCAAGAACGGTTATCATGACTGAAGGACTAATATCTGCACAGGCACCCGAGGAAACCGAGCGCCGGTACCATGTAGTCCGGGTAAAGGGCTGGGAAGGATGATAGCTTTCAGTTTCTGCCGGCAAAGCCGTGTAGCTGATATTGTCGGTCGACATTTCCCATCCGTATGCATAGATCCCGTTACCATCCTCCACAGTTCCAAGCGGAATAAGCTCCGAGGCATTCTGGCCATAGCACAACGTTTCGGGATTACCTATAATATTATTCTTTATGCTCTGATGAACAATGATATTTACCGGCAGGCTTATGTCGGTTATGGCTCCACCCTGATCCCTAACCACCCTCCTGAACCAGGAGGTTCGCGACAATTCTGCCGGAGGTGTGTAATGCTGCTGGCTATTGTTGCCGGGGGCATTAGTGAAACCGGCACTTGCCGATGTTGTGCTTACCTGCCAGATAAAGGTGTAGGGAGGAGTTCCCCCGACAGGCTGTGTTCCGGTAAGCTGTCCGTACCGAATGTTCGAACAAACGGAATCTATCCTGTTTCCCGTTACAGCCGAGCGTATTGAGTTGAAAAGAAAGCCGTTAAGCTTTGGGATATAGGTATATTTCAGCTCTCCAAGTCCTTCCTGGGGATTCGTGGGGCTGGGGCTGGGAGCCGGTGTACCACACTGCACTGTTGCGCTTGTAAGCAATGCCGGTGTGGAAGTTGCGCTGAGCCAGATAAGACCTCCGCCACCTCCGCCGCCTCCGCCTTCAAATGATCCGCCATGACTTGTACCCCCGTTGCCTCCGTTTGCAGAAATCCTGAGGCCGGTGTTCAATCCCATGAATGAAAGGACTACAGATCCTCCTGCACCACCTCCGCCGGCACCTGCATCACCTGTCGAATTCAGCGCCGTCACACCGTTGGCCCGTATTATATGATTGTTGGCATCAATTGAATCTGCTATGATAAATACTATTCCTCCTCCGTTACCCCCGGCTGACGCTGTAGCGCCGCTTGCATGAGTGGAAGCGCCCGCTCCGCCGCCTAAAAAAATACCATCCTCGATGATGGAACCGGAAATAGCCATACCTCCGTATCCTCCGTCGCGGGGATCGGCACTGCATAATAATGCATTCTCAAGTCCTCCGTCGGCGCCCTTGCCGCGGTTTGATCCGCCACCACCGCCGGAAAACCTTCCGTTGCCTCCACCACCACCGCTGAAATTCATGCCCTGGCCCTTTGCATGATCCGGATAAAGAAGCGCTCCCGTATAATCATGAACAGCAATCCCTTCACCCTTAAATCCTGCATTGTTCCAGGAAATAGCATATGAATCACGGCCGTTGGCTGCTACATTGGTATATACGCATTCCCCTATTCCTGAAACACCTGTAGCTCCGGCAAAACCCTGACCGCTAACATCAATGTCAGCGTTCATGATAAGCTTCTTTCCGGCCATTATCGCCAGAACACCCCCGGTACCGGAAGTATTGTCCCAGGGCTGAGCCGAAAGGGTGCTCGTGACCACCGGCTCATTGTAAAAAGGAACCCGCACGAGTTGGACATTCCCCAACGCATCGTATGAGTTTATGTAAACATTCCGGGTAAAACGGATCTCACCTGTGCCAATATTCACACTCTGTACCTGAAGGAATTCATATGCCCCCGGAGTGCCGATAAGCGTCTGAACAAAACGACCGTATGATCCCTGAGCCGTCTGAATGCCGACTCCCTGCATCTGGATCAGCAAAACATAATCGCCCGAGGCAAACTGTGCAGCCTGCGCCGATGAAACCATGACAAAGCCCGGTCCAATGGAATTTACTTTGGCATAGTGGTTTACAACTCCGCCTATCTCCTCCTGACAATAAACTCCAATGCTGACTGCTACGAAAAAAAGCGCCGGCATTAACAGAAATTTGTTAATATGATACAATAGTCTATTTATCATCAGGAAATGATGCTACGACTTATTAACGATGAAATTGCCAAATAATTGAGAGATGCTCTTAATATTTATTCCATGTTATGCCGACAGGCTTTGAAAAGGTTATTTTTCCCGGATACCGGCGCTTTTTAACTTACCTCCTTATTCATTTCCCGCCTTCTTGTTTCCCACAGCAGGAACTTACCTCTCTGCTTTCATATACCCCCTTTCCCGTTTCCCCCAGGGGGGAAAAGCTTCTTCCAATGGAGGTTCCAGGGGAGCGTAAAACTTAAAGCACAAGTCATTCAAGTTGTGCAGGTAAAGCCCCCAATTCAAATCCACCCCTAAATCCCCCTAGAGGTTGGGGGAAAAGCCCCGAATATCCGTCGGGGGAAACTCAATATGGAAACAGGTACCGCTTTCAGCCTCCGACTCAAACCAGATAGTACCGCCCGCGTTTTCCACATTTCGTTTTACAATGGAAAGCCCGAGACCGGTTCCTGATGATTTTGTTGTGAAATTAGGAGTAAACATTTTTGATTTCAGCGACTCCGGAATACCACATCCATTGTCGCAGACTGAAACCAGAATCCTGTCGTCCTTCCTTTCCAGGTTGACCTTTATAACTCCGTCCCTTCCGGGAGGGATCGACTGAATAGCATTCTTTATCAGATTCGAGAAGATACTGTTAACCTGTTCCTTGTCGGCATTGATAATAAAACGGCCGGCATGAGGAGCGATGATTCTGAAAATGATCCCGTCACAGCTCTTGAACAGATCCATGGTAATCCTTATCTGCTCCAGAAGATCCAGCTCCACTGGATTTGCAGCAGGGATTCTTGCAAACGAGGAGAAGGCCGACGCAATCGACGACAGATTATCAATATACTCTATCTGGTTTCTGGTAAACCTTTCAAGCCTTTTTTCAAAGCCCGGAACTCCGTCGGTCCATGACTTGAACAACTGTTGAACATTCAGTTTCATGGGAGTAAGGGGATTCTTTATCTCGTGGGCAATCTGCTTTGCCATCTCCCTCCATGCATATTCCCTTTCCGAATTGGCAAGCTTCTGGGCGCTTTGCTCAAGCTCGTCAACCATCCTGTTGTACTGCCTTACCAGATCACCCACCTCATCATTGCCTTTATAGGAAAGATGCTCGCTTTTCTTCCCCAACTCAACCGACGCCAGCCTGCTGCTCAGCATGGCCAGGGGCGCAGTAAGCCTTTGGCTTATTATAACCGCCAAACCGGTGGCAAGTACAATCAGTAGAAGAGTGATGTTGATGACCGCCACTATAATGCCCGAGATCTCCCTGGCCAGAATACTCTGCATCCTGAAATATGGCAGATTGACATATGTAAGAAGTTCGTTGTCAATATTATAAAAAGGGGCATACCCGGAAACATATTCCATTTTGCCAATCCTTTCCTGCTGGAAGTATTCGGTCTTCTTGAGGATGAACATATTGATAAAGGCAATGTTGTCCATCCTCCTGCTCACAAGGTCGCGGAAATAGATCTCGGGACGTGAGGAGGAAATAAGAAATCCGTAGGAATCGTAAAGATTGATATCGGTGTTGAAAATGTTCGAAAGCCTTACCAGCACTTCTTCAAGAGTGTTATTGTTGCCATCCTTCCAGTCGCGGCTCAGATCCCTTTCCGAGAAAATCATATCATCGAGCTCCATGTTTATGGAACTCAGCTTTTCCTTTATGTTCTCATAATGCTTTTCCCTGTGTTGCCTGATTGTAAGGGATGCTATCACAAAACCTATAAGGGTGAAAGAGATAATAAGTATCCCTACGAAGGACAACTGCATTTTCTGCCTGAAGTTGAAGCCCGCCGGCTTTCTTATCGAAGGCTTCAGGTTTATGAAGCTAATGAAGTTAGAGAACAGGAACACGAAAACAAAGATGTAGGCAAAGGATATCAGAATGTCCTGTAATGATACCACCGGACTGCCTATCACCACCGTAACATTACCGTTGCGGTACAGGAAAAGCTTGTGTGAATCGGACTTCAAAAAGCCGTAATCCATCACATCGTCGACATACATCAGATCGGTGGTGTTGAATGGGAAATCGCCGGTCCTGATAACCAGGTCGCCGTTAATGTATTTGGCAAAAGAGTAATCCTTCAGTTTTGCATAGCTATGGTATTTCTTGTCGAGAAGCAGTTCCGAATAGCCGGGCTGAAACACCCTGATATCGCTGTAAAGGTCGATGAACAGCCCGTTATGCCTTGAATCGGCCAGATCGAAGAACAGTCGGCCAAGATAACTGGCCCGCCCCTGCTTGCTGTCGATAAAGTGGAATCCCGTTCCGGTCAGCTGATGACCGTTCTCTCTGATCCTCTCATCGAAAAAGCTGTAGCAGTCTTCATAAAACTGGTTGTGAATACCAACGCTAACCGAATCATGCTTCCGGCACAGAACGATGCTAAGATTGTAGTTTCCCCAGTAACCGGTAAAATAGCGTTCATGAAGATAAGTAAGAATACTGTTGAAATTATCGCTCCCGAAATACGGAACATCCATCATCCTCTTCAGAGTGGTGTCAGATGAAATCACTGGCCACATGTCGAGCAGAAGATGCTCGGCAGTCGGATCGTTCTCGGTGGAATAGCTGAGAAGCTGTATCTTGATATTCTCTTTGTTCTTCTCCGATGAAAAATAGGTAATTACAAACAGCGAATAAACCGAAAGCGCCAGCGATAGAATCACCGACCTGTTGAAGCGGCTGGCGTCGCGGCAGCTAAAAAACCATACAAGAAGCACAACTGAAAGCCAGAATACCGAAACTGCAAGAAGCGGAAGCAGCTCCCTTCCGGAGAACAACGGAAAAGGAAGCAGGGTTGCCATGGCAGCCAGGCTAACAGTTGAAAGCGACGGACGGCTTTCCGAACGGAATACAAGGAGTATATACATAAATGGCAGACCGAACAGCAGGATGATCACCATAAATCCGGCCAGACTGAAAAGGTCGAGATTCAGTACCTTGTAAGTCTCGAAATTAACATTTGAATTGAAGACCAGATGACTGAACACCTTGTGGTAAAGGCTGAACATCAATGATCCCGGAAAGAGTAAAAGAGTCAGAATGTGCCAGCTTGATATACCGGTCTTTTTAATCCGTTCGCTGTCTTTCAGAAGTGAAAAAACCATAAAGGCAAACATCGACAACAGGATGCTCAGAAGGAGCAGATGCCCGAGTGAAGGAATAAAGCCATTCATGGTGTACCTGAAAGGGGAAAAGAGCGCGGTCTGTGACAGCACGGCAGGTTTTCCGGCTACAAGTACAATAAGATAGACAAGCAGTGGCAAGCCCGAAGAGATCAGTAAGGCAATGCCATGTTTCCCGCGCACGGCATAACAGCGGGCAAGGCAGCGTATCAGGTACAGAATGGCAATAAAAGCCAGCCCCCAGAGAAAAAGAGGTATATGGATAAAACCTGTCTGTCCCTTCTCCAGGGGATAGATCAGGGAGAAAAGAAAAGTGCCGCCGGAGGAGTAAACATGATAATCGGAGGCATCCTTGTCGGGGCTGAAACCGGTGGAGGCCGGGATCCGGAAATCCTTCTCAAATCCGTTGCTTATAATATCATTCTCAAGGCTGTAATCGCTCCTGATCCTGAGCAGACCGAGAATATTCTCAGGCCCGGCTTCAACCTTGCCTGTGAGAAACCAGCCGTTCTGGAGAAAGACAAAGGGTTTGCTGTACAAGGAATCATGAAGTGCGCGGGGAGCATCAAAATCCGTATCCGACCAGCTTATAAGCCTGTCGCCCAGGTATTCAAGAATAGTGATGCCATTCTCGCCGGCCCTGGCAAATAGATTGTTTTCCACCTCATTACCATGAGGCACACCACTGGCGAGAATGGGCTTCATCCCCTCAAGACACTGCTCCATGATGTTTTCTTTCTCCCAAAGTATCCTGTTGAACCTGCGGGTCAGAAACCTGTATTCAAAATTTCCCATATAGACCAGCTCGGCCGCCAGGGCGAGAAGGATCAGAAACACTGCCGGCAAAAACGGGGCGATCTTTAGCTTGCCTTCCTTCATTTTTTACAAAATAACTGCCTGTTAGTGATGATATGGTTCTCCCCTTATAACGGTGAATGCCCTGTAAAGCTGTTCAAGGAACAATAATCGTACCATCTGATGCGAAAATGTCATCCTTGAAAGCGACATAACCATGCCGGCCCTGCTCCGTATTTCATCCGCGAAACCCCAGGGCCCCCCGATAACAAAGAGAATCCGCCTCTTGCTGATCATAAGTTTCTTCTCAAGCCATGAGGAAAACTCAATTGTTGAAAACTCTTTTCCCCTTTCATCAAGAATAACAATGAAGTCATCCTCGGTGAAGAATCCAAGCATCTGACCTGCTTCCCTGAGCTTCCGTTCTTCCTCAGGCATATTGCGGGTAAGCCTTATATCAGGAAGACTGACGATCTCAAACGGCAAATAGCGCCTGATACGTTCCTCATATATCGACAGGCCCTCCTTCAAGTACCTTTCAGTGGTTTTCCCGGTCAGCAATAAGACAATCTTCATAATTATTGGCCCGACTTTTGCATGTAATCGCTTGCCCGGCACCGTATACAAAAATAATATAATAACTTGCTCGGGCAAGCTTTACGCGGCAAAGGCCGGGAAGGGTTTTCTATGTAATAAATTAATTTAAATTTGCATTCTGTAACCTGAACGCGGAATATTAACACATTGAAATAAATGAGATTTTTAATTTCAACGGTGATCATCCTGTTTACAATCAGCACACCGGGAGCCATTAGCCAGGAAACTCAGGCAAAGATCCCTGCGGGAATCTCCCTCTCATTTAAAACGGGAAATACTGCGGAACTGGCAAAATACATGAATTCCACTGTTGAACTGCTGCTCCTTGATAAAGAGGATTTCTATAAAAAAGTTGTCGCCGAAACCATCCTTAAGGATTTTTTCAGTCAGTATCAGGCAAAGGATTTTATAATACGACATCAGGGAGCCCGCAACGATGCCCAGTACGCCATTGGCAACCTGAGCACCGAAAAAGGCAACTTCAGAGTCTACTTCCTCCTCAAAAAGGTAGGAAACAATTTACTAATTCACCAGATACGTATTGAAGCCGACAACACGCAATAGAATACTTGAGAAATTCATAGCAGGATGTCTGAGGGAGGATATAGGTGACGGTGATCATTCAACGCTTGCCTCAATACCGGAAGGTGCTACCGGAAGAGCACGGCTGCTTGTAAAACAAAATGGAATCCTTTCGGGATGCGCGGTTGCAGTAGAACTGTTCGGGATAATCGATCCCGGATTGAAATGCGAAGCTTTCATTGACGACGGCAGCAGGATATCACCCGGTGATATTGCTTTCCATGTATCCGGAAAGATCCATTCGATACTCAAATCAGAAAGACTCGTACTCAACATCATGCAGAGAATGAGCGGGATCGCCACAAGCACCGGAATGTATGTTGAAAAACTTGCCGGCCTTGATACCAGGATACTAGATACCAGGAAAACAACTCCCGGCATGCGATTCCTTGAAAAGGAAGCTGTGAGAACGGGAGGCGGCATGAATCACAGAATGGGTCTCTACGACATGATAATGCTTAAGGATAACCATATCGACTATGCAGGAGGAATTGAGAAAGCTATCCGGAAGACAAATGATTACCTTCAAAAAAACAAAAAGAACCTGCTTATTGAAATCGAGGCCAGAAACCTTGATGATGTAAGAATTATTCTGAAAACAGGAGGCGTTGACCGGATAATGCTCGACAATTTCAACCTCGCCGACACCAGGGAAGCAGTAAGGCTCATCGGCAAAAGATACGAAACCGAATCGTCGGGCGGAATCACCCTTGAGACAATAAGGGATTACGCCGAATGCGGGGTTGATTTCATATCAGTCGGAGCTCTTACACATCATATCCTTAGCCTCGATATGAGCCTGAAAGCATTTTAATTCAACATATCTGTCAGTAAATGAGAAAGTGGATTTGCCTTATGCTTGTGCTCCCTGCACTGGCCGGCTGCAAGGAAAAAGTCGTCAGTCACTGGTTCACAGCTGAAAAAGCCATTGCATACTTCAGCAAAATTGAGGAAGCCTGCAACAGGGATGCCGGAAAGCTATGGGGAAGAAACCTTTTCGGCCCCCTGATGTTCATCGACCGCACAAGCAGGAAAATAACTGCAAACCTGCCCGATAACGAAGGCCTGCTTAAACTCAAAGATGGTGTCTATACCGGTATCTACCCCGCGGAAAGCATAATAAACACCTCATCAATTACTTACGGAGGCACGATATTCGGCATGGCCCCCCTTCCGGCTGAGGAAGACGATTACAGGATAACAAGCAGGGGCATCCACGCCCTCTTTCACAGCTTTCAGAAGATAAAAGGTATTAATCCTGAGAATTTCAACATCCTTATAATGGATGAAAAAGAAGCCAGACTGTGGATGAAGCTGGAATGGAAAGCACTCAAAAAAGCCATCATGTCCGAGGGCGAGGAACAGACTCTGGCAATAAGGGATGCTCTTATTTTCAGGGGATCGAACAGAGAATCATACCAGCGTTACGCCCTGCTTGAAAACAAATTCGAAACCTACGAGGGCCTGGCAACATTCACATATATACTGGTGGGATCAAATAATTATAAAGAATTCAAAACCAGACTTCTGGAATATCTCGACAGGATCTACGGTTACCAGTCGTACGCGAGGTCCTACGGTGCAATTCACGGGGCCCTTTATGCATGCCTGCTTTATAAGCAGGGTTTCGATTTCAAAAGCATATCACCCGATACGACCGACCTCGGGAGACTCGTTAAAAGGCAGTACCAGATTGAACTTCCCGAAAAATGCCGCGACGTTGCCGGTTCCATCGCCCTTCACTACAACATTAACGAGATTTACCGTGAAGAGGACCAGCGTCTGTTAGAAATGAAGGAAAGACTGAACGACAGGGTAAGCATATTTACAGAAAAGCCGGTCGTGCTTCTCGAACTTGAAAGTCCTTCTTTCGATTTTGAGCCTGAAGATGTAAGCTACCTCGATACCCTGGGAACCCTGTATCACGGGCTGCGTGTTTCAGACAACTGGGGAAAACTGACGGTGACCGAGGGCGACGGCCTGGTCTCAAACAACTATAAGTTTATAAGGATAACGGGCAAAGGTCTTAAACAGGACCGCAATCATGCAAGCGGAGAGGGATGGCATATTATCCTCAACGACGGCTGGGAAGTGGCAAGATCGGAACAAAGCTTCTTTATCAGAAAAAGAATGTATTAAATCCGGCTTCCCGAAAGAAAAACCTACCCCTTATTACTTTAGGCCCTGCTCCAGTTCACGGAGCGACTCTTCAAGCGATTTTATCCTTGACTCGGCATCTGATTTCTTTTTCCTTTCAACATCGATGACAGACCGAGGGGCATTCTGAACAAAGCGCTCATTGCCCAGCTTCTTCATCACTGTATCCAGAAAACCCTTCTGGTAGCTGAGCTCCGCGGCAATCCTTGCTTTTTCAGCCTCAATATCAATCATATCCCCCAACGGAATGTAATACTCGGTGGTTCCTACCATGAATGAAGCTGAATTGCCGGGCTTTTCCGAGATAAAACGTACTTCCGAAAGATTGCAGAGCTTTATTATCACAGGCATGAAAGCGTTATCGAATGAAGTGCTTTCCGTCCTTATAAGAAGACCGAGCTGATCCCTTACCGGAATCTGTTTCTCCTTCCTTACCGAACGAATGGCGGTTACAGTCTCTTTCGCGATTTCAAAACTTGCCAGCATCTCCCTGTCATACTTTCCTGCCTTTGGCATGGGCGATATCATGATGCTTTCTCCTTCGCCGCGCCGCGAGATCTGCTGCCATATCTCCTCAGTGATGAAAGGCATGAAGGGATGGATGATCCTGAGCAGACTGTCGAATATGGCAACCGTGGCTTTATATGTGATACTGTCAACAGGTTTCCCGTATTCCGGCTTGATGATTTCGAGATACCAGGCGGAAAACTCATCCCAGAACAGCTTGTAGGAATTCATCAGGGCTTCCGAAATCCTGAATTTCCTGAAATTGGAATCGATCTCCGCGATGGATTTCTTCAGAACCCCGTTCATCCAAAGGACAGCCGCGGCCGACGATTCGGGCTGACTTTCCGAATCATCAACATTCCAGCTCTTCACAAGCCTGAAGGCGTTCCATATCTTGTTGGCGAAATTTCTTCCCTGCTCGGGAAGTGAGTCGTCATACAAAAGATCATTGCCTGCCGGCGAACAAAGCATCATACCCACCCTCACCCCGTCAGCTCCGTATTTGGCTATCAGGTCGAGGGGTTCAGGCGAATTGCCCAGCGACTTCGACATTTTCCTGCGCTGCTGGTCGCGAACCAGTCCGGTAAGGTAAACGTTGCTGAAAGGCTTCATGCCCTGGTATTCATAACCCGCGATGATCATTCTTGCAACCCAGAAGAAAAGTATCTCCGGCGCCGTGATAAGATCGTTCGTGGGATAATAGTATTTAAGGTCGGGATTATCCGGATTGTTGATACCGTCAAAGCAGGTTATCGGCCAGAGCCATGATGAGAACCAGGTGTCGAGAACATCCTCGTCCTGCTTCAGATCGCTTTCCTGCAGCGAGTGCTTGCCGCTTTTTTCCCTTGCAAGATTCAGGGCCTTCACGGGATCCTCAGCAACAACAAATTCATTATCCGAATAATACCAGGCAGGGATGCGGTGACCCCACCAGAGCTGGCGGCTGATGCACCAGTCATGAACATTCTCCATCCAGTGTCGATACAGATTCCTGAACTTGGCCGGATGAAGCTGCACATCACCATTCATAACCGCGTCGAGTGCAGGTTTTGAGATTTCCTTCATTTTGAGGAACCACTGAACCGAAAGACGGGGTTCAATTACGGCATTGGTCCTCTCGGAACGGCCTATCTTGTTATTGTATTCCACAATCTTTACAAGGTCGCCTGTACGCCTGAGTTCTTTCTCAGCAAGTACCCTTGCCTCAAACCTGTCGGTTCCCACGAAAAGACCTGCCTCATTGCTGATGGTGCCGTTGGGATTGAATACATCTATCGAAGGAAGCTTATGCCGGATCCCTATCTCATAATCGTTAATGTCGTGTGCAGGAGTGATCTTAAGGCAGCCCGTACCGAACTCCATATCAACATAATCATCAAAAATGAAAGGAACCTCACGGTTCACCATCGGTACTATTACCTTCCTGCCGCGTAGACGGGTGTACCTTTCATCGGCCGGATTTGCACAGACTGCAGTGTCGCCGAGAATGGTCTCCGGCCGTGTGGTGGCAACCGTTATATAATCATCTTCACCTGCAATCCTGTACCTTACATAATATAACTTCGACTTTTCTTCAGTGTAATTAACCTCTTCGTCCGATACCGCCGTCATGGCCTGCGGATCCCAGTTGACCATCCTGACACCCCTGTAAATTAGGCCCTTGTTGTAAAGATCGACAAATACCCTGATTACCGAATCGTACCTCTTTTCGTCCATTGTGAAAAGAGTGCGGTCCCAGTCGCACGAAGCTCCCAGTTTCTTCAGCTGTTCCAGTATTATCCCACCATGCTTACGAGTCCATTCCCATGCAACATCAAGGAAGGCTTCCCTGCCAATATCCCGCTTCTCAATCCCTTCCGACTTCAGCTTCGCAACCACCTTTGCTTCGGTAGCTATCGAGGCATGATCAGTTCCGGGAACCCAGCAGGCATTCTTACCCTGCATCCTTGCCCTCCTCACAAGAACATCCTGAATGGTGTTGTTAAGCATGTGACCCATGTGCAGAACTCCTGTAACGTTGGGAGGAGGAATTACAATTGTATAGGGCTCTCTGCCATCGGGTACGCTCCTGAAGAATCCGTTCTTCATCCAGTAGTCATACCATTTGCTTTCTGCTTTCCCCGGTTCGTACTTGGACTGAATTTCCATTTTATGATCTTAAATGATTGCTTTTGAATGAAACAGCAAAAATATAAAAAATCATGGGATGAGCTTATGACCTGTAAAAAGTTGAATCATAAAAGATCTGCACGTGTTAAATAGAAAGAATTACAGGACTTTAAAAGATCTTAGGAGTATGTTATAACAATGTTATAACGTGTGTTATAACATTGTTATAACATATTAAAACCGGGATTTCCGCATTCTGAATGACCTGACAGATGTAAAGACATACCAGGCTGCGGTATGTAAATAAGATCAAAATCACTTTGTTTTCAGGATTTTTAATAATTTTGTGTAAGTTGATAAAGAATAATAATTCCTTCGTTATATGCCATCTGTTTCCGAAAGAGGAAAGGCAATGCCCGCCTCACCAATAAGAAAACTAATCCCATTTGCAGAGGAAGCCGCGAGGAATGGTGTTAAAGTCTATCCTCTCAACATAGGCCAACCCGATATCCAGACTCCGGAGCTTGCTCTTGATGCCATACGGAATATCAGACAAAAAGTTATAGCGTACAGCCACTCTGCCGGAAATGAATCGTACAGGAGGAAGATCGCGAGATTCTACCAAAATATCGGGATAGAAGTTGACTATAGCGACATCCTGATTACAACGGGAGCATCGGAAGCTATAACCTTTGCCATGTTTTCATGCCTCGATCAGGGGGATGAGATAATAACATCAGAGCCCTTCTACGCCAATTACAACGGATTTGCCGTTTCGACCGGTGTAAAGATAGTTCCGGTAACATCAAGCATAAAAAACGACTTCGCCCTGCCACCGGTAGAAGAGATCCGGGAAAAAATCAATCCCAGGACAAAAGCCATACTTGTATGCAATCCCAATAATCCGACAGGCTATCTTTATTCGAAGGAGGAGCTAAGCAAGCTGAGGGACATTGTAAAGAAGCACAATCTCTACCTTTTCAGCGATGAGGCATACAGGGAGTTCTGCTACGACGGCGAGGATCATTTCTCAGCAATGAAGCTCGGGGGAATTGAAGAAAACATCGTTATGATCGATTCTGCTTCAAAAAGATACAGCGAATGCGGGCTGCGTATCGGCGCACTGGTAACCCGGAACAGGAATGTGATAGAGTCAGCCCTGAAGATAGCCCAGTCGAGGCTCTCCCCTCCCGGTCTCGGACAGATTGCTGGTGAGGCATCTATCGACACTCCGCCTGAATATTTCAGAGGGATAAACAGGGAGTATACCATGAGGAGAAACTTCATGGTGGACGCCCTGAACAACATGCCGGGTGTTTATTGTCCGAAGCCAAAAGGAGCTTTTTATGTAATGGCTAAACTTCCTGTTGACGATTCCGACAGTTTCGCCCGATGGATACTTGAAAAGTTTGAATATAAAAAGCAAACCGTGCTGCTGGCTCCCGGATCGGGATTCTATTCAACACCCGGCATGGGAAAAAATGAAGTCAGGATTGCCTACGTCCTGAATACTGACGATCTTAAAAACGCGATGGAAACACTTGCAGAAGCTCTTAAAGCATATCCCGGAAGGGTGTAAGGGAGGAATGAAAATGGCACTGAATACAATCAACTGCATAGCAATCGACAACGATCCTGCCATCCTCAAAGTGATAAGGGAATACTGCTCCAGAATACAGTTCCTGAATCTTACCGGAGTCTTCTCCAATCCTTTTGAGGCATCCCATGACATCAACAATAACCAGCCCGAACTGATTTTCATAGATGTGCTGACACCCCAGATCACAGGACCTGAATTCATCAAGACACTCTATAACCCGCCGCTGGTAATCTTTTTGTCGTCTTCGCCGGAACAGGCTATTGAAGGATTCGAGTGTGATGCTGTCGATTACCTGCTGAAACCGATCTCTTTTGAAAGATTCTCAAGGGCAGTCAACAAGGCTTTCATGCTGATGAAAATGAAGAATCCGGCCGAACTGTCCCAGCTTGAATCCCTTGCCTTGCCAGGAAGCTTCCTCCTGGTAAAAGTGGAGTACACGACAATACGCGTGGACCTGAATGAGATCCTTTTTATTGAAGGGCTGAAGGACTATGTCAAGATACACGCCGAGGGTAGACTCATCCTTACTAAAACCACCATGAAGAATATCATGGATAAGCTGCCTGCAGATTCATTCTTCAGGGTGCATAAATCATATATCATATCGCTTAACAAGATAGACATGATAGAGAACAGCCGCATTGTTATCGGAAATCAGCGAATACCCATCGGGGAGTCGTACCGCCCCGATTTCTTCGAACTGCTTAACAGGAATATGATCTAGTTGTACTGCCGCTTTCTGAACCACATATCGCGGAGTGAGAGATCAATGCTGAGAGTAACGAAGTTTTCCCTGAAAAGATCCCTTTTAATTGATCCGTTCTGACCAAACTCAAGAGTAGTATTTACAACGCTTACCACACCCTTGAGAGGAATCCCGATACCCATCGAAACTGCACGATAATCAATCGGAACACCCTTGATCACCATGTACGATTCACGGTATTCCCCTCCAAACCTGTACATTATCATACTGACGCTACCCTTCCTGATGCCCTGCGATGGAAATTCAAATCCGGCAGATATCCTGTTTGAGTTCCTTGTATGAAAGTAATAGGCACTTGACATGTCGGCTTCTTTCCAGCTGCTCCATTCATAATCGATACCTGCCGTGAAGTAATTCCTGCGCACCGACAGACCTCCTCCCATGGTCGTGGGAATGCTGTATCTGTACTTCCTGCTTTTTAGGATCTCTTTCTCATACTTGGTCTCAATGATGGTGGTATTCCTGGTGCTCAGTTTCTTGCCATCGCTGTAGATAAGCCCGATATTGAATTTCCAGTCCTTGATATCAACCTGGTAATTAAGCCCGTAATTCAATGTAAAGTTGGAAAGGTAGGTAATATCCGACAGCGAAAACTCGTATGCCTTTGATGCCTCAATATGGGTAATGTCGCCAAACAGGTATGATGCATTAGCTCCGAGCGAGAGGTTCTTTATGAAACTGATGGCTCCGCCCAGGTAAAACCTGTTGACTCCCCCGTTGCCAACGTAGGACTTGAGGTACTCAATATTTGTACCCTCAAGTAAGGCTTTGGTGTTGATGTTATAGCCAACCGAGCTGTAAGGGGTGAAGCCGAAACTGGTTGAGAACCACGGTGCAACCCTGAAACCCATGGCCATGTACCTGAAATTGGCATTAAGCAATGACTGCTTGTCCTTCGATGTCTGAAAAACTGAATATTTCGAAAAAACACCTACCTCAAAGATAGTCAGGAGACTGTCAATACCATCGTATGACGCGGGGTTACCGTAATTGATGGCACGCTCCGAAAGAAAAGCGATGTTGGTTCCTCCCATGGCTCTCGATAGTCCGGAAGCATTGCCTTCAAGTATCCCCAGACCGAAGATGGAATAGGGCGATGAGGTTATCTGGGATGAAAGGGTGCCTGGTAGCGCGATCATCAGAATCAATGCAAGCGAATATATGGTAAGCTGTCTCCGCATCATCCTTTCAATAAGATAAATAATAAAGCTTCAGTTTAACCGGCGGACGGCGGCCCTCAACAATAAGCCTTTCAAACCTTGCTCCCTGTTCTGTCGATGCCAGACCGAGTATAAGGCTCTGATCGGGATTGAAATATGAGTCGGCCAACTCATTCAGAATGAAATCGGTTATTTCGAAGGTATACCTGTTATTCTCATGGAGGTAATTGTCGGACTCGAACAAGGCCTTGAGCTGCTGGTTATTGCCATCCCTGAGCAAACTCATGTTGTTTCTCTTGTCGCCGGCATAAATGTAAAGACTGTCGGGCAAAGGAAATTTTTCATAGCTGAACTTTTCAGGTTCGACAACAAGCTCAGCCTTCAGTATCTTCCATCCATCGCCGGCCATCAGATTCTGAACAGTGGGAAACTTGCACTTGACATAAATACCGGTCATCCCCTGCATGAATGCCTTGTTGCCGGTAAGCTTTGCCGGAACCTCGTTCCTGTTCTCCCTGATACCTGCCAGGGGAGTTCGCGAAAGATCAAAATCTATCTTGTTGAACTGCCTTCCCAGGTCACCCATCTTAATGACAAGCTCTTTATTTTCCTGCTCTTCCTTTCTTATATGGTAGAAAATTTTCAGTACAAGCTTTTCTGTGCCTGCACTGAATCCAAGAATTGCATTGTTGACAACTGAACCTGAGGTCAGAACGAACCCCTTTACGTAATTCCTGAAAAAATCCTCGCTCGATACCTTTTCGTCCTTGTCCCTGATCAGGCTGAAAAGCTCTTCGCCAAAAGCATTCACGTTAAGGTATACAGCACTGTCCCGCCCATTGGGTTCCGGAAGAAAAACGACAGTCGACATGGGCTCAGGCTCGTAGTTGAAGGATGAAGTGTTGAATAAAGCAGTTGAAGCGTTGTAAAGAATCCGTTCCAGATTGATGGGAACAATCTGTTCCGTCATCCTGTGAACACTTATAGACATGGGATAAAGGGTATCCCCAATGTTCTTTGATGTGTAGTTCAGGATAAAGGCTGCCGAGTCGTAAACCGCTTTTTCCTCGATCTCACCAAAGAGATCATATTTGAGATCAAAGAAAGACCTGCTTGTTATAAGGCCAAAGATGGTATCTTCGTAATTGCCGACATAGGCAATCTGCTTCGACGATGTAATGATTGAATCCACAAGAATGGTAGAAAGTTCCACCCGGAAGGTGTCAACGATTTCCAGCCTGGTTTCAGGTAGCATAAACCCCGTACCGATCGTAAACTCATTGGTCTTGGTACATGAACCAATCAGTACGATTCCCAATACAATCAACAATAAGATCTGTCTTCCTTTCTTGCCCTTCCCGGTACCCTTCATCAATCTTATAAGGTTTATGCAAATGAATACTAAAACGGGATGTAAACAAAGCAAATATATACAAAAACCGAAAATGAGTAGACATAACGCCGTTTTTAAGAGATATTTCCCAATGACAATCCGGAATACATTGAATATTACAGCCAGCTTTTACTACATATAAGTTTTGTCGATAATTATTCATATCTTGTCTACGATTTTAAGGCATATATCTACAAAGCTTTTAATTAAAATATGCTTCAGATAGTTTTGTAAGAATTATTATTAAACTTAATAAAGGGAAAGATGACATACAAAGAGGTAAAGATCTGGATTAAAGTACTGGTATTGATTCTTACTGTACCTATCTTTAGTTCATGCGATAAACCGGAGGAGGAGCTTGTCGGCAACTGGGTGGAGTTATCGGACTTTGATGGTTTGCCAAGGGCAGATGCTGTGGGATTCGTGATCGGCAGCAAGGCTTATGTCGGAACCGGATATGACGGAGATAATTTTCATAATGATTTTTGGGAATATGATCCTGCAAGGAACTCATGGACACAGAAAGCCAGCTTCCCCGGAAGTGCCCGCAGCCAGGCAGTGGGTTTCAGCACTGATACAAAAGGCTTTATCGGAACCGGATGGGACGGCAGATACAGGCTGAAAGATTTCTACGCCTATGATGCCGCATCAAACACATGGAGCCAGACAGCGGATCTGGAAGGGCCTGCAAGACGTTCGGCAGTAGCATTCTCGATCAACAACAAGGGTTACGTGGGAACGGGCGACAGCGTTGCAAATTTCAAGGATTTCTGGGAATATGATCCTTCATCGGATGTATGGAACAAAGTGTCGAGTATCGGAGGCAGCAAGAGAACCAGCGCAGCCACCTTTGTAATTAGTGGAAAGGGATATGTGATAGGTGGCATTGACAACGCCGATAATCTTAACGACATGTGGAGATATGACCCCGCTACCGATGAGTGGACAAAAATGAGAGCCATCGCCAATATCTCCAATGAGACATACGACGACAACTATTCGACCATAAAGGGAACCGGCAAGGTTGGTTTTACAATTAACGGTAAAGGCTACCTGGCAACAGGCGGTATGACAACCGGTGCAGAAGTATGGGAATATGACCCTGTTACCGATCTGTGGTCGGAAAAATCAAACTTCGAGGGCTCAACAAGGTCTGACGCCGTCGGTTTTGCCATTGGCAACCGTGGTTACGTCACAATGGGTAAAAGTTCAGCTTATTACTTCGACGATATCTGGGCATTCGATCCTGATGCCGAGATGAACGAATATGACTGATAAAACAAAAAAAGCTTTACTGATATTTGCCCTTTTCACGGTAATAATTGCTGCTGCTGCAGCAATTGCCGGAAAAGGGCATTTTTATGACCTTAGCCTGTTCAGAAGCGGCGACGGCTGGGGCTACAACATTGCAGTGAAGGGAAATGTCCTGATCCACCAGCCTTTCATGCCGGCCGTCGAAGGCGAAATACCATTCCCCGACAAGATGTCTGCAAGGAAAACAGCCCGGCTGGTAATCAGAAAAATGAAAAACCAGGAAATACCATCGGTGACGCAGGAGGATATCAGGAGGATCGTGGGGGAGTAAAGGCACAGGGCACGGGGCACAGAGCACAGGGGCACAGGGCTCAGAGCACAGGTCTTGCAGGCTGAGGAGTGAAACGACGAAGTCCCGCTCCGCGGGATCTTGCAAGTCGTGCAAGTCTCTTACAATGAGACATTCAAGTCTCTTACAATGAGGTTTTAGTGAAGGTCGCATCGGATGGATCCCCTCCTCGGAGAGCCTGCCCCGCCCTAAGCGGGGGGTTGGGGGTGGGTTTTTTGCTCCTCTTCTCCCCTTCATCTCCTCCACGCCGCGCACCGCGTACCGTTCTTTTGCCCTGCGCCCTGTGCCCCGTGCTTGGCCGCGTGCCGCGACAGGATCCAAACCCGTGACTGGAAACCGCGATTTTTTCTTTCAATTGAACCCGGCTTTACCGGCCCGCGAACACCTATAAAAATATTAAATGATGTGGGCAAAGGTTTTCAGTTGAAAAATAAAAATGCATATCTTTATAATTAATAAGGTTCTTTGAAAATACATCCTGCACCTGGGCAGTATAA
>JAXDBC010000126.1:0-6747 GCA_034679225.1 Bacteroidales bacterium
ATACCGAAACCGCTTGATCCAAGGCTTATTTCGCGTGTGGCAAGCTGTGTAGCCAGGGCAGCCATGGATACAGGAGTTGCCCGCAGACCTATAACCGACTGGGAAGCATACAGGGAAAATCTCGATAGCAGGCTGAGCACTCATATAAAGAAAGTAGGCGAATTAGGTGAATTCTAAAGGACTGATTTGATTTTATCCCTTTCAGCCTTCCGTGCAGCCATCTTGCGCTCGAACATGGATACAACAAAACCGGAGATTTCGTCGATCGGGAATGATTGCCTGTTAATGGTAACATCAAACAGGTTATCGATGTTCCTTTGCTTTTTATCCAGGAAAGACCTGATAAGCTCATCCCTTTTCGTATCGGTTTCGATAATATACTGCTGAGCAGCTTCTTTATCCATCTCCTTCTTTCTCATCACATTATCCACCCTCCAATCAAACGGTGCCACGAGTCGTACATGCAACGAGTCCCTGATACCTTGCGATATTGAAACCCCTCCCCTTCCAACCAGGACAACATAACCTTCCTTGCAGATCGAAAGAACAACATCCTTGATTGCCTTTTTAACCCTGAGGTCGCTGACAAAGCCTCCTGAAAAAGCCATTATCATTTCAGACAGGTTCGAAAGCTTGATGCCCTTGTAATAGCTCTCGACACGCTGGGTGTCGATATTGAGCTCCCTGGCAATTGAATAAATAATATCCTTGTCGACCCATTTCCATTTTGTCGTTTCATGAATGGAATTAAGTTTTTCGACAATACCGGCGGCTGTTTCGCGGGCATCGCATCCCGTCTGACGGGATATCGTGATCACGGGACCATCATCGGACGCAGAGCCGCTAAGCACTGATTGCCTGTATCTTTCATCAAAATAATCAAAGAATTTTTTCATATGGCCTCGGCTTTTAATTTGTGTAATAATGTATGAAAAAAAACTGACATCCGGAACCTTAAATGAGTATTATGATAAAAATAACCAGCCTGTTTCTTATCTGCCGGCAAGTTGCACTTAATTCTTATTTTTTATCATATCTTTACTTAATTGGAAAAACGATATCACACACCTTATAAAACACGATTACTATGACATCTTTCTTTTCAAAGCCGGAACTGGTTTGGTTTATCATCGGACTTGTATTATTTCTGCTGGAGCTGGTACTTCCCGGATTTGTCATCTTCTTCTTCGGAGTGGGAGCATGGGTCACCGCGCTTCTCTGCCTGATAGCCAACCCTGGCATAAACCTTCAGGCTATAGTCTTTGCAGTCACCTCCATCCTCTCCCTGGTACTTCTCAGGAAAATGATACAGAAACGGTTTTTCTACAGCAAGGATGAATTATCTAAGGACGTGGAAGATGAATTCACAGGGAGGGAAGCGGTTGCAACCATGGATTTCAAACCCGGACATACAGGGAAGGTCGAATTCAAGGGAACCACATGGAAGGCTGAGTCGACGGAATCCATTGTAAAAGGACAAACCGTCATTATCATGTCAAAGGAGAATTTTAAACTGTTTATTGAACCAAAAAAATAAAATAATGATGCAATTAATTACACTGTCAGCAGCAAATCCCAGTACTACAATCATTCTTATAGGGATTGTCTTACTAACCTTCATCCTTATCTCGTCGATGGTGAAGGTTGTTCCGCAGAGAACTGCAATAATCGTTGAAAGGCTCGGGAAGTACAGGGCAACCTTCACCGCGGGTTTCCAAATACTTATACCATTTATCGACAAAATAAGGTACAGGCATACCCTGAAAGAACAGGCAATAGATGTTGCATCTCAGACTTGTATAACGCGCGACAATATTGCAATTGAAGTCGACGGTATTCTCTACCTTCAGGTCCTTGATCCTCAGAAAGCCTCCTACGGTATTGACAACTACCGCTTTGCTTCTATACAGATAGCACAGACAACCATGAGGAGCGTTATCGGCAAGCTCGAACTAGACCGTACATTTGAGGAACGCGAATCGATAAATGCCACGATTGTTGAAGCAGTCGACAAGGCAAGTGAACCATGGGGCGTTAAGGTAACCCGTTATGAGGTAAAGAATATTATACCTCCGCAGAGCATCAAGGATGCCATGGAGAAGCAGATGAGGGCAGAAAGGGAGAAGAGGGCTATCATTGCAGAATCGGAAGGGACAAGGCAGGCCAAGATAAATGTTGCCGACGGCGAAAAGCAGGAGTTCATTCTCAGGTCGGAAGGAGAAAAGCAGAAGAGGATCAATGAAGCAGCCGGCCGCGCTTCCGAAATCGAGCAGGTAGCAAATGCAACAGCTAACGGTCTGAAAGCTATTGCAACAGCAATATCGGAAGAAAATGGCTTAAATGCCGTGAACCTCCGGATTGCTGAACAGTACCTGAATGGCTTTGCAAATCTTGCAAAACAGAACAACACTATCATACTTCCTTCAAATCTTGCTGACATTGCCGGTATTGTTGCCACGGCAACATCAATGTTCAACGAGGTGAAGGATAAGAAGAAATAAGTTGTCCTGAATACTTTTTCAGTGTGTTATGCTGACTCATGTTCGGTCCGGAGGATGATCTCATTCTGAAGATCCTCTCCCAGATCGTTGAAGTAGTCGCTGTATCCTGCCACCCTGACTATCAGGTCCCTGTACAGTTCGGGATGCTTCTGTGCATCGCGAAGTGTGTCGGCATTTACCACATTGAACTGAATGTGATGGCCGTCGAGGCTGAAATAGCTTCTTATCAATGAGGTCAGGCAGTTGTAGCTGTTCTCATCGTCGAAGAATGAAGGCGAGAATTTCTGATTCAGAAGAGTGCCTCCCGTACGCAGATGATCGATCTTTGAAGCCGATCTGATCACCGAGGTCGGTCCGTTGCTGTCGACACCCTGACTTGGGGAAATGCCTTCCGAAAGCGGAGTGAAGGCCTTCCTTCCGTCGGCTGTGGCGCCCGTAACGCTTCCGAAATAAACATGCGATGTAGTGGGAAGCATATTGATCCTGTGCACGCCGCCCCTTGAGCATGGACGTCCGTTGACCGCGTCATAATAGATCTCAAACACTGTAACTGCCTGCTGATCGGCATAATCGTCGTCATTGCCGTATTTTGGCGTATTGTAGATCAGATCGTATCTCAACTGGTCACAGCCTTCAAAGTCAGCTTCCATTGCTTTCAGCAATTCATCCCACGTGATGTTTTTCCTGTCATATACATTATACCTTATTGATGTAAGGATGTCTGTAATCGATCCAAGGCCCACTCCCTGAATATAGGTGGTATTGTACCTCGCGCCTCCCCCGTTGTAGTCCTTCCCATTGGCGATGCAATCCTCAACCAAAAGAGAAAGAAACGGAACAGGCAGCCATCGTGCAAAGGTTTTCTCAATCACGTTATTTCCTCTTATCTTGATATCGGCAAAATATCTTACCTGTATCCTGAAAGCCTCAATCAGTTCTTCAAAACTTTTGAAATCCCTTGCCTGTCCTGTTTCGGGACCAAGCTGAACTCCTGTTCTTTTGTCGAACCCGTTGTTAAGCGTAAGCTCAAGTATCTTTGTCAGGTTGAAGTAGCCGGTAAGCCAGTAGGCCTCTGTACCGAAAGCGCCTGTTTCCACGCACCCGGAAGCCCCTCCATTACGGGCATCCACGATGCTTTTCCCCTGCCTCAGCATTTCCTGGATGATTGCATCGGTATTGAAGCATGAAGGCTGTCCGAATCCGGTTTTTATTATATCGAGAGCCTTGTGAATGAATCTGTCGGGGCTTTTCCTGCTTATCTGGACCATGGAGCTGGGCTGGAGGATTCTCATTTCCCTTATCACGTCGAGAAGGATGTAACTCATTTCATTGACCGCATCCGATCCGTCGGGTTTCACTCCCCCGAGGTTTATAAGGCAGAAATCGGTGTAGGTATTGCTCTCACTGGCCGTGACACCCATTTTAGGAGGCGAAGGATGATTATTGAATTTAACCCAGAAGCATCCCAGCAGATCAAACAGCTGCTCATCGGTCAGGGTACCGGCCTCCATTTCCTTTTTCCATACCGGGAACAGGTGCTGGTCGAGCCTTCCGGGGTTGAATGAATCCCAGGGATTCAGTTCAGTGATCACTCCAAGATGGATAAACCAGTAATGCTGAAGCATCTCATGAACTGTTCCCGGGGCATGTGCAGGCACCTTTCTGCATATTGCGGCCATGGTAGTCAGTTCACTTTTTCTTTTGGGATCAGTCTCGGTCAATGCCAGCCTTTCAAGTTCATCGGCATGTCGTCCTGCATACATTATTATGGCATCGCAGGCTATATCCATGGCCTTAAGTTCCTCTGACTTGTCGAATGCCTCTAAATCATTATAGTAATCCAGCTTTTCAAGGCTTTCCCTGATTTCTTCCTTCAGCTTCAGAAAACCTGTCCGGAACATCTTTCCCCCAAGTACAGTATGTCCCGGTGCCCGCTGCTCCTGGAATTCCGTGAAAACACCCGCCCTGTAGGCTTTCATCCATTCGTCCGTCATCAGGCTCATGATCCTGTCGCGGTTGCTCTTGCCCTTCCAGTACGGGATTATCTCCTCGCGATATATTCTCTTCACCTCTTCATCAACCTTGAAAAATACCTTCTTCCGGCTGTCGAGGATTTCCAGGTCCTCAACCGAATGAAGGCTTATTTCGGGATAGGTCGGAGTGGCTTTCGGTTCAGGACCGCGTTCGCCGACAATAAGTTCCCCCCGGTTGATGCAGATGGTCTTGTGCCTGAGCAGGTATTCAAATGCCCTTGCGCGGCGGACCGGAGCCGAAAGCTCCCTTGACTCATCGCTTTTGTAAAAGGCGGTTATAAGCTGTGCCCTCTCGGCGCTTATCCTTTCCACCGCGTTGATGCTCTGTTCTCTCAGTCTCTTTACCCTGTCTGTAAGTATCATAATGTCAATTTTGTTAATTACTTTTCCTGTTGTTCAACCCCTTACTTTCACTTTAAAACCACCTGCCTCAAAGAAGTCCTTCAACTCGTTCATCCTTTGGGGTGAAGGAGGAGTTGTATCATTCATTCTGTAGTTCATTCCAAATTTGCCGTATTTATTCATCCCTATCCTGTGGAAGGGAAGAAGGTTTATACCGACAGGCTTATCCCGGTTCAGGCTGCTCAGCAGGTCGCGCATTGATTTTAAAGTCATTTCATCATCGTTTTTCCCCGGGATAAGGGGTACGCGGACAATAACGTTCTTTCCA
This sequence comes from Bacteroidales bacterium, assembly GCA_034679225.1. Lineage (GTDB taxonomy): Bacteria > Bacteroidota > Bacteroidia > Bacteroidales > VadinHA17 > LD21. The sequence continues at coordinate 5,205 of JAXDBC010000126.1, forward strand.
CTGTTGCATATCATCCTGAGGTTTTCAATTATCCTGTCGTTTGAAACACCCGTGTATTCAACATGAAGCTTATCGTCGGTATGTTTCAGGTCGAAGAGGAAGATATCGGTATAGGGCATTATTGTCATGAAGCTTTCCGCGGAAGAATAACCCGATGTATCCACGGCGGTGTTATAGCCATGTTCACGGCAGGCCTTTAAGGCTTCGAGCAGGAACTCATGCTGCATCATGGGTTCTCCTCCCGAAAAAGTCACCCCTCCTCCCGACTGCTCCATGAAAATCCGTTCCCGGTCAAGGATCTCAAGTATTTCTGTTGTCGAATAATATCTGCCCACCATCTCCCTGCTGTTGAATTCCTTCTCTCCCACTTTCCGCGTCTGAACAACGGTCTGCGGCTCGGGTGATATCCCTTCGGGATTATGGCACCACAAGCATGAAAGGGGACAGCCCTTCATGAAGAAAGTCACCCTTATCCCCGGACCGTCATGGACCGAATACCGTTTAACATTGAAAATCAATCCTTTCATTTAGCTAACAATAAAAACAGGAAGAGGAGAAAAAACTGACCGGAAGCAACCGGCCGGCAGATGTACCTGTTACAGGCTGTAGAACATAAGGCAGTTGTAGAGCCTTCGTCCGAGGCGCTGCATCATGAAGCTGTATTTAAGCTTTGATATCATAAAGCATGAAAGTGTTGCAAGTTAGATATTTTTGCCTGTTCCGCAATGACTGAAACAAGGATTTATTGAGTGTTATTGTGATATTCTTGTCTCTCATACGATTTATTAAACAGTTTACAGATACAGGCGGGAAAATTTTCTGACCATATAACATTAATATTCCGGACATTAGGTCCGCCTCGGCATGCATTAACAAATGCTTAACATAACATTAACATAAAAATCTGCAACAAAATGCGGGCTTGGGCGTCTCTAAGATGTAACGTTCTTTATTCGGCCGTCCGGCCACATTCTACGATCAGGTTTAGGTTAATGAAGGAAAGATAACTCCCAACTATCTTTCCTTTTTTTTTTACTGTCTGGTGAAGGGCGCAGGGTGGAAGAACGGCGAGCGGCACGCGGCACGCGGCCAAAGGGCACAGGGCACAGGGCACAGGGCACAGAGCACAGGGCACAGGGCACAGGTCTTGCAAGTCGTGCAGGTCATGCAGGTCTTGCAAGTCTCTTACAATGAGGATTTAGCTAAGGTTGCATCGGATGAATCCCCTCCTCGGAGGGGTGGGGGTGGGTTCAGACAAAGGGCATAGGACTCAGGGTAGAAGAACGGTATGCGGTATGCGGGGTGATGAAGATGAATGGGAGAATGGGGGAATGGGGGACCGCAAGACCGCAAGACAATGTATTATGTATTATGGATTATAGGCGATGTATAAACAATTAGCAGTTAGCAGTTAGGGCACTAATCACACATCCGGCACGAGCCACATAACCAGCACTACGTAAACAACTTACACGACCTGCAAGACCTGCACGACTTGCATGACCTGCAAGACTTATAATGTATTATGTATTATGTATTATAG
>JAXDBC010000127.1:0-3043 GCA_034679225.1 Bacteroidales bacterium
GTAAATATATTAGTTAAACTATTATTATTCAATTCATTAATGTAATTTTACATGTCCTTTTGTGCCTGCTCCTTTAAAATTAATTCCTCAGCAATGAGGGTTTCATCCGTATATAATTTTATTTTAAAGGTCCCCGCTCAAGCGGGGGAACCCACATGTTTGAAAATTATATAGATACGTGTTTGTGTATGCAATACATGTGGGGTTTCATATATTTTACCGGGATTGAGGCCTGAAGCATCCTTTTAGTTAAAAAACCTGAACCGGATAGGGTAAAGATACGGTCATCCGGTCATAGGGATGAAAGAAACTTAAAAAAAGATTGCTATAAAACTTAATAACTTAATGCTCAAATGCTATGAAAACCATCAGGTATTTATCACTAATCGCGCTATTTCTGTTGCCTGTCTTCATTGCCTCAATAGTTTACGCGGGAGTTTCTCCCGAAATGAATAAGAACCCTCAGGAAACCATTCTTACTTTCAAGGGAAAGGTAATTGATTCCGAAACCGGAGCTCCGCTTGTATTTGTATCTGTTGCCGTCAAGGAGACCAACGTTGCCACGGTTACCAACATCGACGGTGAGTTCTCGATAAAGGTTTACAAGACTCAGGTATCGAGGAATCTTGAGGTGAGTTTCCTTGGTTACAGTAACAAGATAGTCCCGCTTGACGAACTGAGGGAGGATGGCTACAGGAATGTGATTGAGTTAACTCCTGCGCCTATACCCATAAAGGAAATAATCATCAAACCAATCGATCCCGAACACATAGTAAGGAATGCAATCGGAAGGATAGGCAGGAATTATACCAACGAAGCCAACCTGATGACTGCTTTCTACAGGGAGACGATCAGGAAGAACAGGACCTATGTATCAATAGGCGAGGCGGTTGTTGAGATTTTCAAGGCTCCCTATGCCAACGATATCCGCTTTGATGGGGCAAGGATATACAAGGGCAGAAAGGGATCGGATGTTGAAAGGATGGATACTGTTCTATTCAAGCTTCAGGGCGGACCGGTCACGATGCTTCAGCTCGACCTGGCCAAGAACACAGAGTCAATATTGACCATGGATGCCATGCAGTATTATGACTATTCTCTGTCGACTGTCATAGAGATAGATGGCATGCCTCATTATGTGATTTCATTCAAGCAGAAACCTCATGTTGACATGCCTCTGTTCATGGGCTACCTTTACATAGCCACCGACTCGTATGCGCTTACCGAGGCCGAATTCGGCTTCAACCTCGAGGACAAGGCTGCAGCTTCGTCGATATTCATCAAGAAGAAGCCGCTCGGAATGGAAGTGACGCCCGAAATAGCAAGCTACAGAACAAAGTATCGCGAACAGGACGGTAAATGGTACTTTGCATATTCGAGGGCTGAAGTGAAATTCAAGGTTAACTGGAAGAGGAAACTCTTTAATACCTTTTACACAACCATGTCGGAAATGGCAATAACCGACCGCACTAACGAAGAAGTGATTAAATTTGCAGGAAAGGAGAAACTAAAGTACAGTGATGTGTTCTCCGAAAAGGTAAGCGCATTCACCGATCCCGCGTTCTGGGGCGATTACAACGTGATAGAACCCGACCAGAGCATCGAGTCGGCTATCAGGCGCCTCAGCAGGAAACTCAAATTCAGTGACAGGGACGATCTTGAAAATAAATAAAATGCATGCCGGGGGATTCTGAAATAGCAAGAAGGATCAGGCAAGGTGATAAAAGACAGTTTGAATCACTTTTCCGATCCTGCTATGTTTCCCTGGTAAGATATGCCGGAACTATGATAAAGGATCAGGACACTGCTGAGGAAATAGTTCAGGATCTTTTTTTTACACTCTGGAAGGATAAGGAAAAACTGCAGATTAATAGTTCCCTGAACGGGTACCTTTTCAGGGCAGTTCACAACCGCTGTCTTCATCATATCAGTCACGGCAAGGTAGTTGAGAAGCATGCCCGCGAAACGCTGATGTTAGGTTCATCTGTAGATGAAGACACGGCGAACCTGGTAAACTACAACGATCTCCAGGAAAAAGTCGCCAGGATACTGGAACGGCTTCCCTCGAGATGCGGGAAGATTTTCTGCATGAACAGGTTTGAAGGGCTGAAGTATTCCGAGATCGCCGAGAGGCTGGCTATATCGGTCAAGACCGTTGAGGCAAACATGGGAAGGGCCCTGAAGGAATTCAGAAAAGCACTCACAGAACAATGAAAGAAACATATAATATGGAAATATTCACCGGCGGGGAATGGGAAGAGCTGGCAGCTCATCTGTCGGGAGAGAGGAGAGGCAACGGGGAGATCTTCAGCCGTTTTGTCGAAGGGGATAATTACAATACCGGAAAATACTGGAAAGATTTGAGAGAGATGAATAGTGAAAGGGAAATAAATCCGGATCGGGCCTGGGACAAGCTTTACTCGCGGCTTAGGGATAACGAATTGCTGAGAGATGAGCCGGAAATGAAAAGAAGCTTTCTGAAACCTGTCTATTACAGGGTTGCAGCTGCGGCACTTCTGGTAATCATGATAGGAGCCGCCTTGCTTTACATGAACAGAAACGAGCTCTTCAGCCGCAGGACAATAGTTGCCACCGGCGGGAACCAGAAGAACCTTGAACTCACTCTTCCCGACGGGAGCACAGTCATACTAAACCGTAACACACGGATTACCTACCCGCGCAGTTTCAGCATGGGAGAAAGGAATGTCACCCTCGAAGGTGAAGCATTCTTCAGTATTGTCCGTGATGATGAAAGCCCCTTCACCGTTGATGCAGGAAAAGCAAGGGTCAGAGCACTTGGGACGTCATTTAACGTCAGGACGAGCGATCAGGATTCGCCCGTAGAGGTTTATGTAAAGACCGGACAGGTTCAAGTAACCTGTATCGATACGGGCAGCGATATTGTTCTCGATCCCGGATTTATCGGTAGCGTTTATTCAGACAAAACAGGGAAAACCTTAAACACCGATCCGAATTACATGTCGTGGAACACCGGGCTGCTTGTTTACGACGGTCAGACGCTCGACATTGTTTTCAGGGATCT
>JAXDBC010000128.1:0-6679 GCA_034679225.1 Bacteroidales bacterium
TTATATACGGATGAAACCCTCATTGCTGAGGAATTAATTTTAAAGGAGCAGGCACAAAAGGACATGTAAAATTACATTAATGAATTGAATAATAATAGTTTAACTAATATATTTACGTGTGAAAAAACGAATCATGGAAAGTTATTACGGGCTAATGCCTCTGATACTGGTGTTACTTGGGCTTATCATAATGCCTGGAGGATGCAAGACAGATGAACAGGGATGCCATGTCAAAACCATAAAAGGACCGGAAAATGACATTACCGGAAAATGGAAATTGATAAAGGGACAAACCGTTTTTTATAACCCCCAAACTATCGATTATTCCTGCGATAATATTATTTATCATTTTGAATCAGATGGCAGATTGAAAATCGATAGTGACATAGACGATATTATTGGATTTGATTCGGGGGAATACACATATGAATTTAGTATGTCAGTTTTGTACGAAAACATAGAAGAAAAATTTACATTGAAAATTAATGATATACATCTCCCTTGCAATATTTCCCGAAGTGATCTGATTATTGATGATTCACCTCTTGACGGTCCGATTTTACATTTGGTCAGGATCAAGTAATGTGCTTATGTTCTATGGTTTATTAAGTCCATGTATATGCAATGGTAGCGGTACATGGTACGCTATTCAAAAAGTTGAAAGTGAAAGTTCGAGGTTCAAAGTTTCAAGGTTCAAGCAGCAGTTGGCCTTGTGTCATTTGCTAATTGCTAATTGTAAACTGATAATTGTTTAGCCAAAACCCACCCCCACCCCCCGCTTGAGCGGGGAGTGGAGGGGATTCATCCAAAACAACCTTCGCTAAATCCTCATGGTAAGAGACTTGCAAGACCTGCAAGATCCCGCGGAGCGGGACTTCGTCGTTTCACTCCTCAGCTTGCAAGACCAGTCACTGCGTCCTGTGCCCTGTGCCCTGAGCCCTGAGCCCTGAGCCCTGTGCCCTGTGCTCTGTGCCCTGTGCCCTGTGCTCTGTGCCCTGAGCCCCTACTTCCTTTCAAAACCGACATCCTCTGCCTCCAGCCTACTGAATGCTCTTTCAACATCCCGTGCATTGAATGGTAACGGCCCTTTCGACAGCTCAGGTATATTATACGATTTCAGAGAAAATTCATAGAACTCCGGATCCTTCTGAGGCAGGACAAAGGGCTTCGATGCCCTGCCATCATTCCCGATATATGCAAAATACGGCCTCCCGTACATATTGTCGACCCGTTTGCTGGCAAAAACGAACCAGGAACCTTCCGACGACCAGCTGTGATACGAATCGGACCTCCGCGAATTAACAGCCGGAAGGGTGTCGATCGTTCCGGTGGCAAGATCGAGCAGACAAAGATCGGCTTCTTCGTGCCATACAGGGAAATTGCCGTAAGCAATCGATGTGAACATAAGCTTCTTCCCATTGGGTGAGGGCTTCGGATGACTTATGCTTCGTCCTGTCCTTTCCGCCGATATCAGCGTGTCGGCAATACTGCCGAAACTGCCGTCGGCCGGATCAAAACTCACTGAACAGAGACTGTACCTGACTTTGTCATACTCAGCCGGCATCCTGAGAGCATGAGCCGAACAGAAGTACAAGCTGCTTCCATCAGCCGAAAAAACCGGAAAGCTTTCAAATGAGCCCTTTTCAGCTATCACCCTCGATGTGATAACTTTATTTCTTTCAAGGTCAAGTACAATCAGATCGGATATTGTATCATAAACTTCAAGCCTCTTATTCCTTATGGAATGAAATTCGGGTATGATCACATTCGTTGAAAAAGCGATATACTTCCCTGATGGATGCCAGTTACCGTAAACACCTGCCGAAATGGTGCTGTCGGTTGATGTATTTATCTTCCTGAACTTCCCGTCCTGCTGTACCATTGTCCCTCCCCCGGCGTGACGCAGGTGAAAAAATGAACGGGACGGATCCTGTTGCCGGCAGATATGACAGTTCACGCAGCCATCGTCAATGAGGTTATTGTCGATAAGCTTCCTTTCCCTGAAGTTCCCAAGGTCGCGCTGACAGATGGAAATCCTGCTCCATACTTCATAACCGGGCTCAATAAGCCTGTATGATAGAACTGGATCGATCGCTTCGGATGCAACATACCAGCTGAAAGGCCGGTACTCCTTCCATATTCCTCCTTCAAGAGCAGAAACAGTTACATTGAGCGAATCGCCCGCGGCTTCCTTCAGCAAAGCTCTCCATTTCCGGGGCGAAATAAAAGCCTTGTTCCCCACCGGCCGGACAGTGATCCTTCCTTTCTTCCCATCGATAACAACACTTATCTTTTCAGCATCCTTCATCATGAAATTCAGAGGAGCTATGTTGGGCGGAATGGTTACATTGACATAGTCGGGACTGATAGCCGGAAATGAATCAAGGCTCCCGATATCCTTCCTGTTGCCCTTGCAGGAGAACAATGCGATGATTAGAAGGATCAGTAGTCTCTTCATTTTATCATTCGGTTTGTTTCATTTCGGCGAAATGGTAATAGAACCAGTATGTGTCAGCGTATCTGTCAATAAGCTTTCCGCCGTCGCCCCCGGTTTCTTCATATTCACCGGTATAATCTGCAATCCTCTTAAGAATGGCAGGATCAAAAACATAGTTATGATAGTTTTCCCGGCTATCCCTTCCCGACACTATGGATATCAGAAGGGCTTCCTGGTAGACTTTCCCCGGGGTAAGCGGATTATCACCGGGCAGATACTTCATGATATCCGCCCTGAAGGTCTCAATGTCCTTTATAAGAAGATCGTAACAAAGCAGATAATCAAGAGCCATCCTGTTCGAAGGATTTGATTCTATAAGCATTTCAAGAGTCTTCCTGTACTCGTTGCCTGCCTTGAGAACATCCTCCGAAGGTATCAGCAGGCGTTTTGAGGCTATCCACGGGGTTTGGGCGCACTCTTCCTCGCTGCCCGGGAATTTCCTTCGTGATTCGGCCCATTTTCTGTGAAAAAGCGTCTTCCCGAGAATGCCGAGATACTTTCCGGCAACTTCATATTCGCCGTTCACTATATTGATTTCAGCCAGACGCTTCATCAGTCTCGAACTGCGTGCCCTCGGGGAAAAGATCATTCCCAGCAGGGCGGAATGCTGCGCCGCGTTGACATCGCCCAGTTGCCAGTACACTTCGTTGCTGAAAGTGATGGTGAGATAGTTCTCACTGGCATTCACCGGGATGAAAAGTCCGGTTGCCGCCGGCTGGTAAAAATCCATCAGCTTTTCGGGCATCAGCCCCAACCTTGCCAGCGACATGTTGGTGTAATATGTTGCTATATTGTTCCTCAGCCTGTTCTTCCTGGACAATTCATAAATATCCTCCCATCTGTTGGCGCTTGCCTTGTAATCGAGCTTCAGTATCTTTTCCCTGGTGAAACCGGCATTCAGAAGAAGACCTGCCGAAAGAATGCACGCTATGGCAAATGATGCGGCAGCAATAGAAACATTTTCTCCCCTGAAACGTGAAAACCTTTCAGATGAAATGGTTAAAACCAGTATTGTAAGCGGAACCGATAAGATCGGAAGGTAGTTAGTGAACCTCACATGACGGGTGATCTCATCGATCCAGGTATAGGACTGCAAAAGCGTGATGTTGTATAACTGCCTCATCAGGGGAGGAACCAATACAGATATCAGAATAACCATGCCGGCAAACGGAAGTACACGCTTTTTTCCTCTGACAGTAAATTCATACCAGACTGCAAGCACCGCGAAGAGCAGATAAGCGCTCCCGGCAGCAGTATACAAAACAGGAATCATCAGAATCCCTGCCATCTTCCTGAAAGTCTCCCGGCCGATAGAAACATATAGGAGAAATGAGGTAATTGCAATAATCAATCCGATTACTGCCGCAAGGGGAAATTCTGGATCACAAAGGGCAATCCAGCTGAAAACGGAAGGTATCAAAGACCACAGACACGCCTTATCCGGTCCGCTATAGAGCATTGGAAAACGCCTTACAAGCAGCCATAATAGCATCAGTGTTAATGAAATAACAACAGGCCCTCCTCCCGACAGGTAATAAAACTGTGTAAGGAAATCCCCGATGCAGGAAGACAAAAAGGAAGGCCTTGAGAAGTATGAAAGAAAATGTGCCGGAGTAAACAGGAATATCTGAAGCTGTTCAATAAAATATAGATGATACGCATAAAAAAAATGAAAGAAAACAAACACCCCCGTAAAAAAAATCCCCGCGGCAATAAGTTCTGTTTTTCTTGTTTTTTCAATCTTCATACTTATCTCGACACTGTTTAAAGTGAAAAGTTGAAAGAACGGCAAGCGGCGCACGGTCTGACACCTAAGTTACCCTGTGCCCTGTGCTCTGTGCTCTGTGCCCTGCGCCCTGTGCCTTGTACTTTGCGTCATTTGCTAATTGCTATTTGTAAATCAATTGTTAATTGCTAATTGCTAATTGCCTGTCAATGACTGCTTCCCGCCTGAACCTGCACCGAAAGATTCCTTCTGGCTACTCCGGCAATCTCATATGCTTTTACCTGAACCGGTTTTACGGCAAACTCCGGAACATTGAAGGAATAGAGAAAGCTTTCGTAGAAACAGGGATCCTTCTGGGGTAGCAGGAAAGGTTTCCGGGCTACACCGCGGGCATCAACATAGGCAATATACAAATTTGAATGCAATCCATCCATTCTCCGGCTGCTAACAACCACCCAGCGCGAGTTTGATGACCAGGAATGCCAGCTGTCTGTATCGTGACTGTTGAGCGAATCAGCAGAAAAACACTTCCCAGTCTTCAGGTCCACAATCCGGATGTCCGATTCGGGATTATAGGCCGGAAATGCTCCGTAGTCCGAAACGGTAAACATCAGAAAGTTACCGTCGGGCGACACTCTGGGCAGGGAGCAACTCTTTCCGGTTACGGCAGATGAAACAAGAGTATCCTCTGCGGAAGCGAACTCAGCACTCTGCTCATCAAAGGCAATTGAGCAAAGGCTGTACCTTATAGTGTTAAAGCCGGAAGGCATGCGAACCGAATCGGCACTGCAGAAATAGAGCCTCGTTCCGTCGTGCGAGAAGCAGGGAAATGTTTCGAAGCGGTCGCCGCGCGAGAGCTGACCGGGTATCTTCATTTCATGGTTGTCAATATCATAAATAACTATATCCGATTTCAGGTCGAGTGCGCTTGCCCGGCGGGTTCCGGTTGAGTGGAACAGCTGGTTCACCCTGTTCACAGAAAAGGCGATATACCTGCCTGATGGATGCCACGAAGGAAATGCCGCGGCAGCAAACATCTTCCCGGCTCTAGCGTTGATCTTTTCCGTCACGCCGTTCCTGTGAAGTATGGTACCTCCATAGCTTTCCCTGAGATGCAGAACCATATTGTCGGGATTATTCCCTGCAAAGGAGTGGCAGTTCATGCAGGTGCCCGGAATAAGACGGCTGTCGATAACCGTTTTCACATCAAAGGATGAAAGATGGCGCTGATAAATTCCCATCTTGTTCCAGTTCTGATAACCGGGCATGAGATTCCTGTAGACAAGGTAACCGTCAATCGCTTCCTTTGCCACGCTTACCCTGAAAGGTCTGAAGCCCGTCCAGCGACCATCTGCCAGTATTGAAACTTCGAACCGGAGAGCCTCTCCGATGTTGTCCCCAAGAAGCCTGCTCCACTCGTGTACCGGGATTATTACACGGTCATCCCTGGACACTATTTTCAGATTTCCGTTTTTTCCTGTGATTACCGAAACAACTCTGTCAGCTCTCTCTGTGATCCTGAAATTCAGTGGGGCAATGTTCGGAGGAATTGTAACTCCCGAATAATCAGGGAACATGGCAGGGAGTGAGTCCTTTACAATCACTCCGCGCGGCTGTCTTTCCTTGCACGCGGAAAGAGCAAGTAGCAGTACAAAGAATTTAATGAGTCCTGCTCTCATAATCACCTGTAGTGAAGGTAAAACCAATAGGTATCGCCGAATTCCCTTTTCATCTTCAGAGTGTCGGATCCAGCTGTAACATAGGCATCAGCATATTCCCTCAGTCTACTGACAACTGATTCTTCCGTAACCAGCGAACTCAGGGTTGCCGGCGGGTTTTCAATCCTTGTAAGTATGTAGGCGACTGCTTCCTGATATGGCAGCGGCACATGGACATAGCCGAAACGGTCCATCAGGCCTATGTTCCTGAGAAAAGCGTCGAAATCCTTTCGCAGCATGCAGTCAGCCATCAGATAATCGAATGACATCTTGTTTGAAGGATTGGATAACGCCAGATTGGTCAGGGCATAATCCATCCTGTTATGGTCGTAGAAGAAATCGCTGCCGGGCATCATCGATCTAAGCCGTGCCAAATGCCAGTTATTGCCCAAACTCTCAGCGCCATCCGTTATTGCCAGCATATCCAGGGCTTCCCCGCGGTAAAACAGGGTATGACTCAGAAGCTTATAGTACCTGGAGGCTATTTGATACTGGCCGGTAAGCAGATATGTCTCCGCAACCCTTCTCACGGCCCTCGAGGGAAGCTTAGCATCAACAGTCGACTCGATGGTCTCCATGGCAAACATACGGGCGAAATTGATCAGGCCAAGATGATAATGGACATCTCCGGAAATAAAGGGAGTCATCCCTCTCCGTACATAGGGAACGAACAAAGCAGCCGAATCCTGATTGAAATGAAACATATCGGACGAAAGCCTGCCCGTCATCCCGAGAGCA
>JAXDBC010000129.1:0-4298 GCA_034679225.1 Bacteroidales bacterium
ACAGTTTCAAACCATTGTTTTTTTCGGATTAATACATACATTTATAGTTGTTAATTTCCTGTTATAACCTAAGTCGATCAAAATGAAAATCCGGCTTCTTCAGTTTCTGATTTTAACAGTAAGTCTGGCTGTTTCGTGCAAACAAAAAACAGCTGATGACCTCGAGGAAATGGCACGTCGTGCTTCACATCCCGAAGCGGTTTTGGTTAAAACCGTAAAACTTGAAAAATCCACCTTTTACCATGAACTGGTATCCAATGGCAAAGTATATTCATCGGAAAAGGCTGTTGTACCATTAAAGGTAAGAGGGGTGATCACGGAACTTCTGATTCGCAATGGTCAGAAAGTTAATGCAGGCGACCTGCTTGCAGTAATTGAAGATTTTGAATATCAGTCGCAGCTCCGTAGCGCAAAACAAGCCTATGAGAAAGCTGAAATCAATTTCAAGGACGATATTTACAGTAAATACCTTACATTAGACACGACAGGGCTTGCACCAGAGAAAATAAAAACTTCCCGCATCCGCTCCGGCCTCGATGATGCTGTTACAGCCCTCCGGCTTGCCGAATACAACTTCAACAATACCAGGATACATTCTCCCATAAGCGGCGTGGTGGCCAATCTTGAGGCTCTTCAGTGGAATCCCAGCCAGAATTATCAGAACCTGTGCACGATAATCAACGACCAGAAGATGGAGGTTGAATTCCCGGTCATCGAATCGGAATATGCTTTAATACACCAGGGGATGCCCGTGGGCATAATGCCTTTCATCAACGACAGCACTGTTATTTCCGGCAATATCACCCAGATCAATCCCCAGGTAGATGAGACGGGAATGGTAAAGATAAAAGCAGGGCTGCGGAACAATGGCCAGCTTATCGACGGGATGAACGTGAAGGTTGTTATGCGGAAGCCTGTTCCCGGCCGGCTGGTTGTCCCGAAGGAAGCCCTGGTAATACGCCAGGGGAAGGATGTGATCTTCGTGCGACAGGATTCGCTCGCGATATGGAAATATGTAACTGTCGAATTCGAGAGCAGTACCAGCTTTTCGGTCAGCGAGGGCCTTGAGCCTGGCGACCTGGTAATTGTAAGCGGAAATGTTAATCTCGCCCACGAAACAATAGTGAAGGAGGAATGAACACTGAAGCTCATCACAGCTCTTTTCTCTCCACATTCACGGTCAACATTCTGTTTGTAATGCTGATCATTGTCGGTGCGGCAATGATTCCTTTGCTCTCTCTTCAGCTGAACCCTACAAGATACCTTCCCTCGCTCACAATCTCATGGACCTGGCCCGAAGCCCCGGTACGGGTTGTAGAGCAGGAAGTCACTACCGTGCTCGAGGGCATGATAACGACTGTCACCGGAGTCAAGAAAGTGTCTTCCTATACTTTAAACAACGGCGGAAATATAACTGTCGAATTCGACAGAAATGTTGATCTGAGGGCAAAGCGTTTCGAAGTCGCATCCCTTTTGAGGCAATCGCGCGACAGGCTTCCCGAAAGGGTATCATACCCCGAGATAACCATGAACATGCCATCAAATCTCACGGGATCCCTTATTCTTGCCTTTCAGCTTAACGGGAACGCCAGTCCTTCCTACATATACACTGTTGCCGATGAAGTGATCAAACCTGCACTTTCGGTTGTGGAAGGTGTCTATAGTGTTAATGTATATGGCGCCACTCCCCGCGAATGGGAGATAGTGTACGATCAGCAGAAACTTGCCTCAATGGAGATAAGTCCATCTTCAATAAGCGCCGCGATCAACAACTACTTTTTTGAGATGGAACTGGGGGGAGCATTTGAACTGAACAGTTCCGGGCCTGCCAGAATGACCTATCTTACCCTGCTTGGCCACATGAACCCGGAATTCAGATGGGATGATATAGCTGTGGCAAAGTCGTCGGGCAGGATAATTTACCTGAACGATGTTGCCACGGTGAGGATGAAAGACAGGCGGCCGCAGAGTTATTACCGGATCAACGGGCTGAATACAATCAATATCAATGTAAATGCAGGGAGGAACGTGAATAATATCAGGGTGGCCGGTGAAGTAAAGGCTATAATTGAAAACCTTAAAAAGGAACTTCCCCCGGGTTACAGCATAAGGACATCGCTTGATAATACCATTTACCTAAAGCAGGAGATCTCCAAGAACATTTTCAGGGCCGTGCTTTCGGTCATCCTTCTGCTGCTCTTCGTCCTGGCGATAAGCCGTGAACTGAAATATCTCCTGATAATTGCGATAAGCCTCGTGGCCAACATCCTTATTGCCTTTATCTTTTATTATATCTTCCGTCTCGAGATCCATCTGTATTCACTGGCAGGCATAACGGTGTCGTTCGGGATTATCATAAACAACACGATTGTTATGACCGACCACATAAGGTTCCGGAAGAACAAGAAAGTGGGAATATCACTCGTTGCAGCAACACTGACCACCATAGGCGCGCTCGTGGTAATTTTCTTTTTAGATGAAGCCTCAAGGGTCACACTTTCCGATTTTGCCGCGGTGGTAATAATCAACCTTTCCGTTTCGCTTGCCGTAGCCCTGTTTTTCATCCCCTCCCTTCTTGAAAAGATCAGGCTGCCCCATAAATACAATGCTGTAGTGATAAAAAGAAAAAGAAGGGTGGTCCGTTTGTCCGAAAAATACCTGCGAATTATAGATTTCATTTTGAAGAGAAGGGCCATCCTGATCATTGCCGCCATATTACTGTTCGGTCTGCCGGTGTTTTATCTTCCCGATTCACTTCCTAAAGCTGTTGTGGGGCAGCAAAACAAACCGGAGCCTGACAAGTTTCAAAAATTTTATAACAAAACACTTGGGAACAGCAAGTACGTGCAGGACATTAAGCCTGTTGTGAATAAAGTTCTGGGCGGAACATTCAGGCTATTCAACGAGAAGGTAAAGAACAGCAGGTTTTACTGGTACGGCGGCTCCGATGAAGTTCAGCGGACAAGGCTCTCCGTCAGTATAGGACTGAGTGAGGAGGGGCTTACAATAGAGGATATAAACACTACCTGCATGGGGCTTGAGAACATGCTCGCGGCGTATTCCGAGATAGACATGTTCACCACAAGCATTTCGGGTGAGAATAACGCTCGTGTCTCGATCACCTTCAAACCTGAACACGATTTCACGATCTTTCCCTATATCCTCAAGATCAGGATAGAGGAATACATGAACAGTATAGGAAGCTATCACGCCACGGTTGCCGGGGTGGGAAAGGCATTCTCAAACCAGGTTTACAGCGATTATATCCGGACGAATTACAGGATAATAATGAAAGGATACAATTATGATGAGTTGTATTCCTATTGCGAGGACCTGCGTGAGAGGCTTGTTGAAAGCGGAAAGGGGAGGATAAAGGAGGTTTACCTGCTTGGAGAGGATTACAGTGGTTTTATCATCAAGGCCAACAGCCACAAGGTTTACAGGAACCAGCTCGAAATGGATAAGTTTCATCTTGCAGGCAGCGGCTCCGATGTTGCTTCGGCTTACAGTGAAGCCAGGAATTACTCCAGAAGCACAACATCTTCAACGCGGGCGTATATCGGAGGGATAACGGCACCGGTGGTTATAAAATCCCTGCAGTCGGAGATTTTTGATTATTGGAGCCTCGGCAATGAACCTGTCAGGACTTCGACAGGAGGCATCGTGAAGCTGAAAGACTTTTCGCGGGTGACCAGGGAAATCTCGGATAATACAATCAGGCGGGAGGACCAGCAATACCTGATCACCGTGGGCTTCGATTTTGTAGGTAATTACGAGCTGGGGCAGTTGATCCTCGAGCGGAATATAGATGAGACAAATTCCATGCTTCCTCTCGGTTTTTCGGCACAGAGCGATTCCTACAGGTATTCGTGGGAAGAGCAGAAAGCCAATTATCTTCTGATCTTCCTGGTGATCCTGATAATCTATTTTATCTGTGCAATTTTGCTCGAGTCATTCACTCAGCCCTTCGTGGTGATCAGTCTTATTCCCTTTTCGTTCATAGGAGTTTTTATAGCATTCCATATATTCAATATCCCGGCCGACGAAGGAGTTTTCGCCGCGATGATACTGCTCTGCGGCATTGTTGTAAATGCCACCCTCTATATACTTGATGATTTCAACCGCATAAGGCGGCAAAAGCCTGATCTGCCTGAAGTCAGAGCGTATATTAAAGCTTTTAACGGCAAGATTATTCCTATACTACTGACCGTCCTCGCGACAATAGTGGGCCTGATACCCTTTCTGCTTACCGGCAAGGATGAAAAGTTCTGGTTTGCCCTTGCAGCAGCAACTATTTC
>JAXDBC010000130.1:0-8521 GCA_034679225.1 Bacteroidales bacterium
TTGTACAAGACCTGCAAGACAGCAAGGCACAGTGCAGGACAAAGCGAAGGTTGTATCGGATGGATCCCCTTCCTCCGGAGGGGCCAGGGGTGGGTTCTGGCTCAGGACACAGGTCTTGCAAGTCATGCAAGTCATGCAGGTCATGCAGGTCATGCAAGTCTCTTATAATGAGGTATTTGACTGCGCTAAACGCTAAACACTTAACGAAACTTGCATAACAGCGAACCTTTGAACTTTAACCTTTAACTTTTCACTTTTAACTTTTCACTTACCCAGCAACCAGTTAAAATATTTACAAAATGATTATTCCACAGCTTTCGATCTTTCTTGAAAACAAGTCGGGGCGCCTTACCGAAGTACTTGAAGCTCTCGGGAAAGAGAATATCAGAATCATAGCCCTGAGTGTAGCGGATACATCAGAATTCGGGATACTGAGGTTGATAGTTCCCGATCCCGACAGGGCAAGGGCGCTGCTAAAGGAACAGCATTTCACCGTCAATATCTCTGAAGTCATTTCAGTAAGAACGCCGAATGAGGCACAACACTATGCCAGGCTTCTCAGGATACTTTCCGACCTCGACATAAGTGTTGAATATACATATGGTTTCCCCCATGGAAAGGAGGCCGTTATTGTGTTGAGATGCAGCAACAACGAGGAGGCTGTAAAGGCACTTGAAAATAATAATATTGAATTGCTTAGCGCAAAGGATTTTAAGGAATTTTAGGGAATGGATATCTGGAACAGGCATATTGAGTGCATGGATCGTGATGAGCTGAAGAGGATTCAGAGTGAGCGTATTATTGAAACAGTTGAGCGGGTCTACTTCAATGTACCTTATTACAGGCACAAAATGCAGGAAGCGGGCCTTGGTCCTGAGAAAGTAAAGTCAATTGATGATCTGCGGAAACTTCCGTTTACAACAAAACAGGATCTCAGGGACAATTATCCTTTCGGCCTTTTTGCCGTTCCGATGAGTGAGATTGTAAGGATTCATGGTTCGTCGGGCACTACCGGCAAGCCCACCGTTGTGGGTTATACCAGGGATGACATTGCAATCTGGTCGGAGGTGATGGCCCGCACGCTGACCTGTGCCGGAGCCAACCGCAACGATTTTATACAGATTGCTTACGGATACGGGCTCTTTACTGGGGGACTCGGGCTTCATTACGGCGGTGAGAAGATTGGGGCATCGGTGATCCCTATCTCGGGAGGCAATACCCGACGCCAGATACAGATAATGCACGACTTCGGCAGCACCGTTATTGCATGCACACCTTCATATGCCCTTTACCTGGCTGAAGCCATGATAGAAAGCGGTATAAGCCGCGATGAATTCAAACTGAAGGCAGGTGTTTTCGGAGCCGAACCCTGGACTGAAAACATGAGGAGGGAAATAGAAGATAAATTGAAAATCAAAGCAATAGATATATACGGGCTGAGCGAGGTAATGGGTCCCGGTGTGGCAAGCGAATGTCTGGTACAGGAAGGACTTCATATCTCCGAAGACCATTTTTACCCGGAGATAATCGATCCGGAAACACTGGAAGTACTACCCGAGGGCTCGGTGGGGGAACTGGTGTTCACAACCCTTACAAAGGAGGGCCTGCCACTGATTAGGTACAGGACGCGCGACCTTACAAGGCTTAACTACGGGAGGTGCAAATGCGGGCGCAGCATGGTGAGAATGGACAAGTGCATTGGCAGAAGCGATGACATGCTGATCATCCGCGGCGTGAACCTCTTCCCGTCGCAGATCGAAAGCGTGTTACTGGAAATGAGCGGGATCAAGCCTCATTATCAGCTTATCGTCGACCGGGTGAATAACCTTGATACACTTGAACTTAAGGTCGAAGTCGATGAGGACTTCTTCCTCGATAAGATAAGTCAGCTTGAGACATTGAGGATGAAATTGCAGGATAACCTGCAGAGTTCCCTCGGTCTGGGAATTAAAGTAACCCTTGTTGAACCCAAAATTCTCGGGAGAAGCGAAGGCAAATCAAACAGGGTTATCGACAAAAGGAAATTTTAACCAGTTGCCATGGATAATATACCAATACCTGAAGAAATTATTGAGTCGCTGAAAAAAGCCACAGGGATTCTTTCTCCCGGAAAAGCCTCAATAAGAGAGATAGTCGCCCTTGTCAACAGGATTGAAAAGGAGACGGGTATCCGGTTCGTCAGAATGGAAATGGGAGTTCCGGGACTGCCTGCCCCGGAGATAGGAATCAATGCTGAAATAGAAGCGCTGAAAAACGGAGTGGGATCACTTTACCCGGATATTACCGGTCTAAGGTCACTCAAGGAAGAAGCCTCCCGCTTCATAAAGCTTTTTCTCGACATTGACATTAGTCCCGGGGGATGCATCCCGACAGTCGGATCAATGATGGGGTCATTGATATGCTTTCTCGTTGCCAACAGGAACGACAGAACCAAGGAGGGTTCGCTGTTCATCGATCCGGGATTCCCGGTACAGAAACAGCAGGTCAAAATGCTGGGGCACGATTATTTTTCATTCGATATCTACCATTTCCGGGGAAAAAAACTGAGAGCCAAACTCGAATCCTTACTTGAAACGGGCAAAGTGTCGTCGCTTATCTATTCCAATCCCAACAACCCGACATGGATATGCCTCACCGAGGAAGAGCTTTCAATAATCGGGGAGCTTTGCAGGAAGTATGACGTTATAGCAATCGAGGATCTTGCATATTTCGGGATGGACTTCAGAAAGGATTACCTGAACCCGGGCGAGCCGCCTTTCCAGCCAACGGTTGCACGTTATACTGACAATTATGTATTGCTGATATCCAGTTCCAAGATATTCAGCTATGCAGGACAACGAATTGCCATCATGGCAATTTCCGACAGCCTTTTCAACCGTTCCTATCCCGATCTTTTGAGGTATTACTCATCGGACAAGTTCGGTCACTCGGTTGTATTCGGAGCGCTTTACGGTATCTCGGCGGGTGTCAGCCATTCGGTCCAGTACGGCTTTTCTGCCCTTCTCAAAGCAGTCAATGACGGCACCTACCGATTCAGGGACGACATTATTGAATATGGCGAAAAGGCAAAAATCATGAAGGATCTGTTCACAGGCAACGGATTCACAATTACTTACGACAAGGATATTGATGAACCGATTGCCGACGGGTTCTATTTTACAATTTCATATCCCGGAATGACTGCCTCCGGGCTTATTGATGCACTTATACCCTTCGGAATAAGCGCGATCACTCTGATTTCCACTGGAAGCGAGAGAAAAGACGGTCTGAGGGCCTGTGTTTCGCAGGTTCCCCGTTCGCTTTTCAGTGATCTGGAACACCGACTGAAATCATTTAGAAAAAAATATCCGGTAAATAATTAAAAGTCATATAATATGGCAAAAATCAAAGGAAGCATCGTAGTAGATGTGGATAGATGTAAGGGATGCGGGATCTGTATGGTTTCGTGTCCCACAGGTACTATTGCCATGGCCAGGGAGGTCAATGGCAAGGGTTACAATTATGCATACCCGGCCAATCCCGGGCTGTGCATCGGATGCGCGAACTGCGCCGTTGTATGCCCCGACGGGGTGATAACAGTTTATAAAACAAAAGTTTAGCGGCTATGGAAAGAGAACTCAGACTGATGAAAGGAAATGAAGCTGTCGCGGAGGCAGCTATCAGAGCCGGGATTGACGGATATTTCGGATATCCCATAACGCCGCAAAGCGAGATAATTGAATATCTCATGAAAGCGGATCCGGCCAAGACCACCGGCATGGTGGTTGTTCAGGCTGAAAGCGAGGTGGCAGCCATTAACATGGTTTATGGTGGAGCAGGCTGCGGCAAAAAAGTGATGACCACATCCTCTTCACCCGGTATAAGCCTTAAACAGGAAGGCATAACCTATATAGCCGGTGCAGAGCTGCCATGCGTCATTGTTAACGTTGTAAGGGGAGGTCCCGGCCTTGGCACCATACAACCTGCACAATCGGATTACTTCCAGGCTGTAAAAGGAGGCGGGCACGGCGATTACCACCTTATTGTGCTTGCCCCGGCTTCAGTGCAGGAAATGGCCGATTTTGTAAGCCTTGGATTTGATCTCGCCTTCAAGTACAGGAATCCGGTGATGATCCTTTCCGACGGAGCAATCGGTCAGATGATGGAGAAAGTGTGGCTCGATCCTCAAAGGGAAAGATCGAAGGAAATACCCGAATGGGCTACAACAGGCAAGACGGCAGACAGGAAAAGAAACATAATAACCTCTCTTGAACTGGATCCTTTCAGACAGGAGGTCTTTAACCGGAAACTGGTGGAAAAATACGACGCTATCAGGGAGAATGAGGTACGCCTTGAGGAATACCGATGTGAGGATGCCGAGTATCTCCTGGTTGCTTACGGAACAAGTGCAAGGGTTTGCCAGAAGGCGGTTCAGCTTGCCCGTGAGCAGGGAATAAAGGCCGGACTGTTAAGGCCGATTACTCTTTTCCCATTCCCGACAAAACGGATAAGTGAACTTGCAGGGCAGCTCAAAATGGCGCTGGCGGTTGAGATGAGTGCCGGACAGATGGTCGAGGATGTGCAGCTGAGTATCAACGGGAAGATACCGGTGCATTATTACGGCAGAATGGGCGGAATGGTGCCCACTCCCGATGAAGTTGTTGAAAATCTTAAAGAAAGGATAATAGGAGGCTGAGATATGAAGGAAATTACAGGAATAAAGGAATACATTAAACCCGAAAATCTTGTTTACAGGAAATCATCATTGCTCACGGATGATATTATGCACTACTGCCCGGGATGCGGGCACAGCACTACTCACAGGATACTTGCTGAGATTATAGAGGAAGAAGGAATACAGCAGGACACGATCGGGATCTCACCGGTAGGCTGTTCGGTTTTTCTCTATAACTATATCGATATCGACTGGCAGGAAGCCGCGCATGGAAGAGCCCCGGCCATTGCAACCGCGATCAAGCGCCTTCTTCCAGATAAATTCGTGTTTACATACCAGGGCGACGGCGACCTTGCTGCAATCGGGACGGCAGAAACAATTCACAGCTGCAATCGGGGAGAGAATATCCTTATCATCTTTATAAACAACGGGATTTACGGAATGACAGGAGGCCAGATGGCTCCCACCACGCTGCCCGGGATGAAATCCTCCACATCTCCATATGGAAGGGATATTGCAACAATGGGCAATCCATTGAAAATAACTGATATAGTTGCCACTCTGCCGGGAACCTTCTATGTCACCAGGCAAAGCGTGCACACTCCAGCAAACGCAAGGAGAACAAAAAGAGCAATGAGAAAGGCATTCCAGTATCAGAAGCTGAACAGGGGAACATGCTTTATCGAGATAGTATCAAATTGTCCATCAGGCTGGAAGATGACTCCGGTCCAGGCAAACAAATGGATGGAAGAAAACATGTTTCCCTGGTATCCCCTGGGCGACCTTAAAGTGCCGGAAGAACAGCAGGACCAACAACCTAAAACCGAGTAAAATGACAGAAGAAATATTGATAGCCGGATTCGGAGGACAGGGAGTCCTCTCCATGGGCATGATAATGGCTTACTCAGGAATGTTGCAGGATATGGAGGTAAGCTGGATGCCTTCGTACGGCCCGGAAATGAGGGGAGGTACCGCCAACGTGATAGTCATTCTCAGCAATGAAAGAATCAGCTCCCCGATAATAAGGAATTTCGACACAGTCATAATCCTGAACCAGCAGTCGTTGGATAAATTCGAGCAGGCTGTAAAGCCTGGTGGGGTGCTTATCTACGATTCAAACGGAATAAGCCGCCATCCCGAAAGAAAGGATATATCCGTCTACAGGATTGATGCAACTGAAGAAGCGATAAAAATGAACAGTCCCAAAACATTTAACATGATTGTGCTCGGCAGTTTTCTCCGTATAAAGCCGGTACTCACGATGGAAAATGTTGTTGCCGGCCTGAAGAAATCGCTGCCCGAAAGATACCATAAGATGATCCCAGAGAACGAGAGATCACTGAAAAGGGGCGGAGAAATAATCAGGGAAATTAACAAGGTTTAACCGAAAGATATCCTTGCTGACCACAGAGTGAACCTGGATCTTGTTTTCAGGGCTTACCCTGTGGTCTTTTTTCAGGTTATTCGTAGAAATGCATCTCAATTATGTATTTCCAGACTGCCGGATGGAGGAAATACGACATATCCTTTCCTGCTTTGATCCCCTTCCTGATAAATGAGCCGGAGATCTGCATCAACGGTGCATCTATCCATTTAATCCTTGCTTTATCAATGATGGTCTTCAGCTGTTCATTATTGTCTTTAACGGCATCTGGCCGCGGATAAACGTATACCGGAAACCTTTTCACCAGCTCTTCTGCATTTTTCCATTTGTGAAGGGTGTACAGGTTGTCTTCGCCCATTATCAGTACGAATCCGCGATTGGGATACTTCTCGGTGAGAAGGGTCATGGTGTCGATGGTATAGGATGGTGAAGGCCGGTTGAACTCGATGTCAGATGACCTGAATCCCTCCCTTTCACCGATTGCCAGGTCGACCAGGTAAAGCCTGTCACGGTCAGATAGAAGGGATGACTTACTCTTCAGTGGATTATGAGGACTGACCACGAACCAGATTTCGTCGAGATCGGTGAATTCCTTCATGTAACCCGCGATGACCAGGTGCCCTATGTGAACCGGATTGAACGATCCGAAGAATAAGCCTGTTTTTTGCATATGTCTGTCTTTTCAGGTTTTTCCTGAATGATTGCTTATGATTTCAGATGTGAGATCCGGCTTTTTGATCCAGAAAACCCTTTACTATCATGAAGACCTCCGTCTTTGCATGGTCAAGAATGTCATTGACTACAATATGGTCGAACATATCGGCAAGTTTCATTTCCTCCCTTGCCTTTTCGAGTCTGATCCTTATTCTTTCCCTGTCGTCGGTTGCCCTTCCCAGCAGTCGTTTCTCAAGCTCGCTTACCGATGGGGGCATGATGAAAATGGATATTGCCTTTGTTCCGTACTGATCCTTCAGATTGATCCCGCCCTTTACATCAACGTCAAAGATCACGTTTTTTCCCGCGCTCCTGATCCTTTCGATCTCGCTCTTAAGCGTTCCGTAGCAGTAACCCCTGTAGACCTCCTCCCATTCGGCAAATTCGCCGTTTTTTACCTTTTCCCTGAATTCATCATCAGAAATGAACCAGTATTCCCTTCCGTTCTTTTCATTTCCCCTCGGTGGCCTGGTGGTGACTGACACGGAGAACTGCAGGTTAAGATTTTGTTCCAGAAGATGTTTCACAATAGTGCTCTTTCCCGCTCCCGATGGTGCCGATACAATTACCAGTTTACCTTTCATCCTTCTGTGATCCTATAAAATATTGTTTGTCTGTTCCTTTATCTTCTCCAGTTCGTCCTTCATCATGACCACCAGCTTCTGGATGCTGGCATCGTTGGCTTTAGACCCCAGCGTGTTTATCTCCCTTCCGATTTCCTGAGCGATAAACCCCAGGACTTTACCGTTTGGCGCAGGGCTTTCAACGGTCTCGAGGAAATACTCGCAATGCTTTTTCAGCCTGACCTTTTCCTCATTGATGTCATATCTCTCGAGATAGAATATCAGTTCCTGCTCGAAGCGGTTATTATCAATGTTTTCAGCACCTTTATTATCGCAGAGTATGGAAAAAAGCTTTTCCCTCACTTTTTCAATTCTTCCGGGCTCGAAGGTCTCAACTTCGGAAAGACACTCAAGTATCCCGGATATCCGCTTTTTCAGATCGTCTTCTATCGATTTTCCTTCCGTTGAGCGGTACAGGTCGAGGGTATTCACCGATTCGATAATGCGTTCCCTGACTAGATTCCACTCGTCCTCGGTCAGTTCAGGCTTTTCGGTTTTAAGCGAGTCGGGGAATCTCATTATTATTGGCATTATCTGATCGTCGACATTGACGTCCAGCTCTGAGGCCATCTCCCTCAGTTGCCTGAAATAGCTTTTCACTACCGTCTTGTTGATTACCGGTATCCCTTCGTCTTCAAGCATATCGAAGTATATTGAGAAGTCTATCTTCCCCCTGTCGAGCAGCTGACTGATCATGTTCCTGATCTCAAGTTCCTTTTCCTTATAAAGCCAGGGAACCTTGGTATTAAGATCGAATTGTTTGGAATTCAATGATTTGATCTCGACAGTGATCTTTTTTTGAGCTGTTTCGGCTACGGCTTTCCCATAGCCTGTCATGGACTTGATCATTTATGTTCAGATTAACTCTGAAAGGTACGAATTCCCGCCGGTTTAATAAAAATTGTTAAATAAATATTACAATAAAAAGCAGCAATGATCTTGTTTTGAACATTATATGAAAGGCCGGCGGAGGTATTTCAGCTTCTCTCATATTGATTTTGTTACATTTGCGCAAATTTAACGTCATATTTGACGTTATTGTATTAATACCTTAAACAGGTAACTCTGGAACTTAAATAGCTTTTTATGAAAGGAAGATTTCTGCTCCCTTTGATGTTGTTTGGTTGTTTTTATTTTTCTCCCGGA
>JAXDBC010000131.1:0-3199 GCA_034679225.1 Bacteroidales bacterium
CAAAGATCCGACAACCTGGTCACTTTTGCCGGAACGCTTCCGAGGTATTCATCAACATCCCTGAGCAAGGCGCCATCAATCCTTTCGCCGCCGCACCTGCAAAATATTATGTGTCTGCAGCCGGTTGGTGCTGATTTATTTTCCATCATGCAAAAATAATAAATCCGGCGGTCAATTAGACCTGAATTCACTCCACGCCGGAAAAGGCAGTGTTAAAAAGAAATAAAACTGCTTTATGACGAATCAGGAAGCTCCCTCGGGATATCGCCGTCCACAAGCTTATGATATATAAGAAAATGTTATATTTTTATAGCAGGAAAACCCCGAAAACGCGGAAGCTATGGAAATGGATGAGTTTGATGATTTTAAGATCATATTATGGCTGATTCTCTTTCTGCTTTTCGGCATTGTGATAATCACATGCCAACATGTTTAAGATAAGGACATCAATCAGATCATGGTTAAATAACCTGCCAATGGCATTTACGATCGGCATAAGAAGTCTGTAGGCATTATTATATATATTAACCTGTTCCCGCGAAGAGAACAAAAGCTCAAACCGTTCTGTAACCTTGATAAAACCAGCCATACCTCTGACCATCTGCACTTCGCTTGCAGTTATATCCTGCTCACAGGCAGGAAAGGAAAAAACAGCTCCCAATATTGTATATATTCTGGCCGATGATCTTGGCTATGCCGACCTGAGCTGTTACGGACAGAAGAAATTCACAACCCCCAACATTGACCTTCTCGCCAGTCAGGGAATGATCTTCAGGCAGCATTATACAGGCTGCACTGTAAGTGCTCCGTCGCGTTCATGCCTGATGACCGGCCTTCATACGGGTCACACACCGATCAGGGGGAACAAGGAATGGAAGCCTGAAGGTCAGTGGCCCTTGCCTGCAGAATCGTTCACAATTGCTGAAATGTTAAAGGGAAAGGGCTATACGACCGGAGCTTACGGAAAATGGGGCCTTGGCTTTATCAACACTGAAGGCGATCCCAATTCCCAGGGTTTTGATGAGTTCTTCGGCTATAACTGCCAGCGGCTTGCCCATAATTACTACCCTGATCATCTTTGGCACAACAGGGAAATGATTCCGCTTCATGAGAATGACAATGGCCAGACCGGAGCCTACAGTCCCGACATTATACATGTCAAAGCCCTGGAATTCATTGAGACAAACAGGAATAAGCCCTTCTTCATGTTTTATCCCACAACCCTTCCTCATGCTGAACTTCTTGCAAAGGAAGAGTACATGCAGAAGTTCAGGGGTAAATTCGAACCGGAAAAAGTATATAAAGGTGTTGATGAGGGAGAGGGATTCCGGCAGGGACCATATGGCTCCCAGCCGGAGTCGCGTTCCGCCTTTGCCGCTATGGTAACCCAGCTTGACGACTATGTGGGAGAGATCATGAGCAAGCTGAATGAACTTGGCCTCGACGACAATACCATTGTGATCTTTGCATCCGATAATGGACCTCACCTCGAAGGCGGAGCCGATCCCGACTTTTTCGACAGCAACGGACCGCTGAGAGGTTACAAGAGGGATATGTATGAAGGCGGCATCAGGACAGCGATGATCGTAAGGTGGCCTGGAAAAGTTAAACCCGGAACAGAATCCGATCATATATCGGCATTCTGGGATGTAATGCCAACCCTTGCCGACATTGCAGGAGCCGAAGCTCCGGAAGGGACAGACGGGATTTCATTTCTTCCTGAACTGCTTGGCAAAAAGCAGGCAAAACACGATTACCTTTACTGGGAATTCCACGAGCAGGGCGGTAAGATGGCAGTGAGAATGGGCAATTGGAAAGCGGTAAAACTAGATGTTGACAAAGTTCCTGAAAGCATAACCGAGCTCTATGACCTGTCGGCGGATGAAGGGGAAACCACCAACCTGGCCGCATCAAATCCCGGTCTGGTGAAAAAAATGGAACAGGCGATGAATGATGCACATGTTCCTTCTGATATATTTCCATTTTCATTTGAAGTCCGTAAATAAAATGAAGCTTAAACTAATTACAGGTACGGCCGGAATAATTTCGGCTTCGCTAACCCAGATCGGCTTTTCCCAGCCTGTGGAGAAACCAAATATTATTATCATTCTTGCCGACGATCTGGGCTACGGAGACCTCAGTTGCTACGGCGCAACAAGACTGAAAACCCCGAATATTGACAGGCTTTCAAATCAGGGACTTAGATTTACGAATGGGTATTGTACATCTGCTACAAGCACCCCTTCGCGGTACTCGTTGCTCACCGGGAGTTATGCCTGGAGACGAGAGGGTACAAGTGTTTTGCCCGGTGATGCCTCAGCTTTGATAACCCCGGGTATGATTACCCTGCCGTCGGTTATTAAAAGCTCCGGATATACAACCGGGGTAGTAGGGAAATGGCACCTCGGCCTTGGTCCGGAAGGAGGTCCCGACTGGAACGGGGTAATACGACCGGGCCCCAACGATATAGGTTTTGATTACAGCTTTTTAATTCCTGCAACAGGTGATCGTGTTCCCTGTGTATATGTCGAAAATGGTAGAGTTGTGGGACTTGATCCTTCCGACCCGATTTCGGTTGACTACAGTAAGAAAATTGGTAACTGGCCCACGGGAAAGGAAAATCCCGAACTCCTTAAAATGCATCCCAGCCATGGTCATGATATGACCATTGTCAATGGTATAAGCCGCATCGGATACATGACAGGAGGAAAGTCAGCCTTGTGGGTGGACGAGGATATGGCCGATGTAATTACAGACAAGGCAGTTAAGTTCATCGAAGGCAATCACGAAAAACCTTTTTTCCTATACTTCGCAACCCACGACATCCATGTTCCAAGGGTGCCTCACGGGCGCTTCGCAGGTAAAAGCGGTATGGGGCCCAGGGGAGATGCAATACTACAATTCGACTGGTCGGTGGGAGAGATCGTAAAAGCTTTGAAAAGGATGAGGATCCAAAAGAACACCCTTATTATTATCAGCAGCGACAATGGTCCGGTTGTGGACGACGGTTACCGCGACCAGGCTGTAGAACTTCTTGGTTCGCATAAACCATCGGGAAAGCTTCGCGGAGGAAAATACAGCGCTTTTGAGGGTGGAACCAGGGTTGTATTCATATCATCATGGAAAGGGACTATCAAAAAAGGAGTATCGGATGCCCTGTTCAGCCAGATCGATCTGTTGGCATCACTTGCAGGTATTG
>JAXDBC010000132.1:0-4553 GCA_034679225.1 Bacteroidales bacterium
AAGCTTTTAACGGCAAGATTATTCCTATACTACTGACCGTCCTCGCGACAATAGTGGGCCTGATACCCTTTCTGCTTACCGGCAAGGATGAAAAGTTCTGGTTTGCCCTTGCAGCAGCAACTATTTCCGGACTGTTGTTCAGTTTTGTGGGGCTGATTTTTTATCAGCCGATGATGCTAAGGAAGAAAGGTCGTGCAGGTCGTGCAGGTCTTGCAAGTCGTGCAGGTCGGGAATAAATTATTAAAACTCGTGCTATATGGGAACTGTAAAAAATTTTGAAGAACTGGTTATCTGGAAGATGTCCAGGGCAATTGTAAATCAGATTTATGCTGATTTCAAGACATGCAGGGATTATGGTTTCAGGGATCAGATCACGCGGGCCGGGATTTCAATAATGAACAACATCAGTGAAGGATTTTGCAGAAGCAGTGATGCTGAGTTCAAACAATTCCTGAATATTTCAAAAGGCTCTGCCGGAGAGATTAAAAGCATGTATTACATAGCAGAAGATCAGCTTTATATAACAACAGAAGAAGCTCTGCTGCGAAGAAATAAAATCCAACAGCTTATGAATAGCATAAGCTGTTTTATGAATTATCTGAAGCCATTAAAAAAAGAATAAACAACAACTAAAACGACTTGCAGGACTTGCAGGACCTGCACGACTTGCAAGACCTTATACAAATTATGGTTAAATTCCTCATCTCCCGTCCCATTGCAGTTGTAATGACCTTTCTGGCATTACTGCTTCTAGGCATTGTTGCTTCAAACCGTCTGCCGGTTTCGCTGATGCCTGATATTGATATCCCTGAGATCACGGTCGCGGTTTCGCGTCCGGATGTGAGTGCCAGGGAGCTTGAGAACAGTGTCGTGTCGGTTCTGCGGCGTAACCTCATGCAGGTACAGGGCCTCGACCGTATCGAATCCGAATCGCGTAACGGGAGCGCTCTTATAAGGCTTTCGTTCAAATTCGGGAACGACATCAACCTTGCCTTTATGGAGGTAAACGAAAAAGTCGACGGGGCGATGAACTATCTGCCCGCCGATCTTGAGAGACCGAGAATAATAAAAGCAAGCGCCACAGACATACCGGTGTTCATGCTAAACATCATGCTGACCGACAGCATGGCCGGTGATGAGAAATTCATCGAACTGAGCGAATTTGCCGAGACCGTCATAAAAAAGAGAATAGAGCAGCTTCCCGAAGTGGGAATGGCTGATATAACCGGACAAATAAAAAGGGAGATATATATAAGTCCCGACAGGGAAAAGATGAACAGCCTGGGCCTGACCGACGATGATATAACCAGCGCGGTAAGGATAAACAATATTAATATCGGCAATATCCTGGTAAAGGACGGGAAATACCTGTATAACCTCGAGTTCAGCTCTTATCTGAGTGATCTGAACGATGTGAGGGATATATTTATAAGGACCGGGTCGAGAATAATTCAGATGAAGGATATAGCCGAAGTCGGCCTGAGGGAGGAACAGCCGCGGGGCATATATTATTCGGATGGTAAAAGGGCAATTACCCTGGCTATAATCAAGGAATCGACATCAAAGATGGCTTCCCTTGAATCGAAGATGGCAGAGCTTCTGGATGTTTTCAGGGCGGATTATCCGCAGATGGAATTTGAGATTTCACAGGATCAGACAATACTTCTTGACTATTCCATCATGAATCTCTGGGAAAGCCTTCTGTTAGGTGGTCTGCTGGCTTTCATACTCATGTTTTTCTTCCTCAAGGACGGCAAGTCGCCGCTTATTATCGGTTTCAGTATACCGGTAACCCTTGTGATAAGCCTGCTGTTCTTTTATCTGGTTGGCTTGTCCTTAAATATCATCTCACTGGCAGGACTGATACTTGGGATAGGAATGATGATCGACAACTCGATAGTTATCATAGAAAACATAACACAATGGATTGACAGGGGGCTTTCACTCACTGAAGCCTGTGCCAGGGGAACCAACGAAGTCATCACGCCACTTATATCATCGGTTCTCGTGACCTGTGCGGTATTCATTCCCCTGATATTTCTGAGCGGCATTTCCGGGGCCCTGTTCTATGACCAGGCGATTGCCATCGTGATAGGCCAGGGTGTATCGCTTCTGGTTGGGATCACGCTTCTTCCGACGGTTTACTACCTGTTTTACAGGAACGGGAAGGAAGGCTGGCTTACAAGGCTTGTGAAGAAGATAAGCCTGAAAAGGCTTGAGGAGAGATACGAAGGCGGAATGGATTTCTTTTTCAGGTACAGGAGAGCTGCCATGATATCATTCGGGCTCATACTCCTTTTGATGGTCTGGTTGTTCATCATCCTCGAAAAGGAGAGATTTCCTGAAATCAGGCAGGATGAACTGGTAGTGACGGTTGACTGGAACGAGAATATCAGTCTGGATGAGAACCTGCGCAGGATAAGGCAGCTGACGGAATCGCACAGGGAGCTTGTTTTACAGAGCAATTCCTTTGTCGGGGAGCAGCAGTTCCTGTTCAACCGCGATTATGACCTCACGTACACCCAGGCGAAGGTATATTTAAAGGCCAGGGGTTACCGGGCGCAGAAAGAGCTTTGGGAGCAGATAAACAGGTTTATAGCTCAGAAATGGCCGGGAGCGTCAGTGAACATCGCGGCCCAGCAGAACATTTTTGAGAAGATCTTCTCAGCTTCTGAAGTCCCTCTCGTGGCTGAAGTAAGTTTGATGAAGGAGAAGGAAGTGCCTCCCGTTGAAGTGATGACGGATATCGTATCCCGGATGCAGGAACAGTGGCCTGAAGCGGGGATATCGAATCCGCCGCTTGAAGACAAGATACTGCTCCGGATAGATCCCGACAGGCTGCTGCTGTATGATGTGGAGCCGGTGACACTGTACAACACCCTAAAAGCAGCGCTTAACAGGTATAACATTGGTCAGCTGAGGGCATCGTATGAGATCCTGCCGATAGTGCTGTCGGGAAAGGAAAAACAGCTAAGTGACATTATCTCTACGGAAGATGTTTTGAATAAAACCGGAAAGCCGATTCCGGTAAGGGAACTGGTAAGGATACAGAGGGTTCATGATTACAAGACCATCAAGGGAGGGATAAATGGAGAGTATGTGCCCGTATATATGAATATTGAGACTAACAGGCCGGCAGATATAACCCGCGGGATTCGGAGTATTGCAGGATCGGATCAGAATCTGAATGTCAGTTTCAGCGGATCGCTGATATCAGGGCAGAAGCTGTTCAGGGAACTTGCTGTCATCCTGGTAGTGGCTCTGTTGCTGCTTTATTTCATTCTGGCTGCCCAGTTTGAATCGCTTATGCAACCCTTTATCGTATTGCTTGAGATCCCCATTGATATAGCCGGCGCCCTGTTGCTGGTTCTGATCTGGGGCGGGAGCATCAATATTATAACCATGATAGGGCTTATAGTGATGTCGGGTGTTATAATAAACGACTCGATCCTGAAGGTGGATACTATAAACAATCTCAGGGCTGAAGGACTGGGGCTGAAGGAGGCCATTTACGAGGGAGGATCACGAAGGCTAAAGCCGATCATCATGGTGGCTATGGCATCGATTTTCTCTACCATGCCTATACTTTTATATCAGGGAATGGGTTCCGAGCTGGAGCGGCCCCTGGCATTGGCGCTTATAGGAGGTATGTCGCTGGGTACGGTTGTGAGTCTTTTCTTTATACCGCTGGCGTACTGGTATGTTTACAGGAGGAAAGAGAACAAGGCGGAAGAACGGCGAGCGGCACGCGGTACGCGGAAACCAAGTGACGACAGGAGGGTTGAATAAAACGGATCCCCTCCTCGGAGAGCCTGCCCCGCTTGAGCGGGGGGTTGGGGGTGGGTTCTTGGTAAGGCGCAGATATTAAGGGACTAAGAGGCCGCAAGACTAAAAGCACAGGGCACAGAGCACAGGGCACAGGGCGAAAACGACCGCAAGACCGCAGGACCGCAAGACTAAAAGCACAGGGCGCGGGGAAAGTCATGCAAGTCGTGCAGGTCATGCAAGTCTTGCAGGTCGTGCTAATTGTACAAGACCTGCAAGACAGCAAGACACACTGCAAGACAAAGCGAAAGTTGCATCGGATGAATCCCCTCCTAGGAGAGCCTGCCCCGCCCTAAGCGGGGGGTGGGTTCTTGGTTTAAACAAATAACTTTTAAAAACTCACGAATATTTATTGAAAAACAATATCCGTTTTATCGTTTTACAACATCTATACATTTAAGCAGGTTAGTGATTCTACTCTGGTGATGTGGATCGAAGCTAAACAATTAAAAGATCACATTGCCAGCCCGGATTTCAGGGATAGAGAGTCACCTGCCGCATGCCCCAACACCTCACATATGAATTGACTTCCATGTTTCGGAATATACCAGCGAGTCTTAGAAAATAGCCTGATAATAAGCATTTCGTGAACTAAATGTTAGAAAAATTACTACCCTTGGTTCACGAATGACGTGATTCGTGATGGCGACTGACTTCATATACAGGTTATACAGAGATAAGAGAACAGTATTCACTCTGCAGGAGATTGGTATGAGGAGTATTCACCT
>JAXDBC010000133.1:0-9332 GCA_034679225.1 Bacteroidales bacterium
TCAGAATATTGGCAACTCCAGGATATACGGGATTGTTTCAATTCCAAGGAAGGAAGGGAAGTACCCGGCGGTACTTGAGGTCCCGGGAGCAGGGGTGAGGGCTTATTCGCCTGATCTCAATCTTGCAGAGCGGGGTGTAATCACTTTCGTGATAGGCATTCACGGAATTCCCGTCAATCTCGATCCGGGTGTTTATTCTGACCTTGGAAGCGGTGGACTTAGTGAGTACTGGACAAACAATATGGATAACCGCGACAGGTATTATTACAGGAGAGTCTACCTGGGATGCGTGAGGGCAAATGACTTTATAGCTTCCCTTCCACAGTATGACGGATCAAACCTGGCTGTGACCGGCGGCAGTCAGGGCGGTGCACTCTCCATAGTCACAGCTTCTCTTGATCAGCGTGTAAAATATCTTGCTGCCGTTTATCCCGCGCTCTGTGATGTTACCGGATATCTGTCGGGAAGGGCGGGAGGATGGCCGCATTTCTTCGACAGGAATAATGTCAAATATCACAACATTAAGGAGAAACTCGAAACCATACCGTATTATGATGTTGTAAATTTCGCAAGGGAACTGAAGGCGACTGGATATTACTCCTGGGGATTCAATGATGAAACCTGTCCGCCGACATCCATGTACGCTGCCTATAATGTAATAAATGCTCCCAAAAGCCTGCATCTTGCACTTGAAACAGGGCACTGGACCTTCCCTGAACAGAACATACTGCTCCAAAACTGGTTGATTGATATGCTTAAGAAGTGACGGTAGTAATTCAATTGCAGCTATATGGCATTATTTGATAAAAATTCTGCATTTTGATCAAAGTATGTTAATCGGGTGCCAAACGGAATTTTCGGTTTGATATACGTGATATCCTGAATGATTAATTGTTGTAAAATAGCTCATTCAGAGGCACTTTGACTAGGTGTTGATTTGGTGGTTTATTCTATGTTTATTAACTTTGACAAGACTAACATGACCCTGCACGCCGGTAGTGCAGTCACAAAACTTTCATATTGAATGCTTAACCTTAGCAATAATTTAAAAGAGACGATCAGGAAACTGGCATCTGGTTTCTTCCATAAATATTCCATTCCAAGATGGATGTTGTTCCTGCATGATATTGCAGCTGTGTTTTTTACATTTATGCTATCCTATTTGCTAAGGTATAATTTCGTATCAGGCGACATACCGACGGAGAAGGTACTTCTGCATGGTCTGGTTACCCTGCTGGTGTACACGATTTTCATGTTGATATTTCGTTCCTATGCCGGGCTCATACGTCATACCACGCTTACCGACATCACCCTTGTATTTCTCACTACCTCTGTTTCTGCTTTATTAATGGTGGTTTTCTCGCTTTTGGGCGGGAAACTGCAGCTTGGGCAAAACTTCACAGTGCCGATATCCATTCTTTTGATTCATTATGTTTTGATCACCGTTTATTTATTCTACATGAGGATCGCGGTAAAGGTATTGTTCAGATTTGCCCATCATTCTTACAAGAGGTTGACCAGGAGGGTTTTGATTTACGGTGCGGGGGAGATGGGATTCATTGTCAAGCGTGTTCTCGTGAGCGACCCCAGGGGAGGTTTCAATATCAGTGGTTTCATTGATGATAACCGTCATCTGCAGGGAAAGAAAATAAATGATATTCCTGTGTACAATGCAGATATCCTTAATCAGGGATTTATAAAAAAGCACCAGATTGAAACTCTTGTACTCGCGATAGCCAATATTCCTCCGGTCAGAAAAAGCGAGATCATCCGTAAAGCCATATCACTTGATATTGAGATTCTCGAAACCCCTGCCATTGATAAGTGGCTTAACGGACAGCTGGAGGTAAGACAGTTGCAAAAAGTCAAACTCGAGGATCTTCTTGGCAGGGAACCGATAAAACTCAACCTTGATGCCATTAGTGAGGGATTGTCAAAGAAAACCATCCTTGTTACAGGCGCGGCGGGATCTATAGGTTCTGAGATAGTCCGTCAGCTTTCGAACTTCGAAACGCGTATGGTAGTTTTGGTAGACCAGGCGGAAACGCCTGTGTTTCACCTTGAAAGCGAACTCAGGAAAACATTCAGCCACATGACATTCCGGACAATGCTTGCAGATGTTACCAACCTGGAAAAAATGGATAAGATCTTCCGGACTTACCGTCCCGAGGTGGTTTTTCATGCAGCAGCCTATAAACATGTTCCACTGATGGAGGCAAATCCTCACGAGGCATTGCGCGTCAATGTCGGAGGAACGCGGAACATGGTGGAATTGTCGGTAAAGTACGGAGTCAAAAAATTTGTTATGATCTCCACCGACAAGTCGGTAAATCCGACAAATATCATGGGAGCCTCCAAGCGTGTATGTGAAATGCTTGTTCAGACAAAAGCGATGAAGGAAGGAGTGGAAACCCAGTTCGTCATTACCAGGTTCGGGAACGTACTCGGTTCCAACGGCTCTGTAATACCTCTTTTCAAAAAGCAAATAGAAGAAGGCGGGCCAGTCACTGTCACTCATCCCGAGATAACGCGGTATTTCATGACTATACCTGAAGCCTGCCAGCTGGTTCTGGAGGCGGGATTCATGGGTCACGGGGGTGAGATTTTCGTGTTCGATATGGGTAAGCCGGTCAGGATAGCCGATATGGCAGTGAACATGATAAAGCTTTCCGGACTTGAACCGGGAAAGGACATTAAGATAGAGTACACGGGATTGCGTCCGGGGGAGAAGCTATATGAAGAGCTATTGTCATCAGAGGAAGAAATCCAGCCGACTCATCATCAGAAGATAAAGATCGCGAAAGTCGACAGGAAAGACTACAAG
Source organism: Bacteroidales bacterium (assembly GCA_034679225.1). GTDB lineage: Bacteria > Bacteroidota > Bacteroidia > Bacteroidales > VadinHA17 > LD21. The sequence goes on from JAXDBC010000133.1 coordinate 2,825, forward strand.
ACCGAAGTTCTGCATGTCATTGCATCCCTGCGTAATATTTACGGACTCAGTGATGATGAAGTGGTTGATTTCTTTGAACTGCTCGTTCCCGAGTATAAGAGTGCCAAGGAATCTGTTACCATTAATGGCAGTTCGCCTCAGAAAAACTGATCAGATACACGCGCAAAAAAAGCGCCCCTAAAGGCGCTTTCCGTGATCCCGACAGGATTCAAACCTGTAACCTTCTGATCCGTAGTCAGATGCTCTATTCAGTTAAGCTACGGGACCTGATTATTAATTTCAGCTTGCAAATATAGTAATTTTTTTCCCCTGTTAATGCTCATAACTAATTTCGCTGAAATGTAAAATAATTAATATTTTATGTCGTTGAAAATCATTAGAAACATTATAAATAGATGAAACCCACATGTATTGCATATATAAACACGTATCTATATAATTTTCAAACATGTGGGTTCCCCCGCTTGAGCGGGGCAGGCTATCATACCATTAAAATCAAAACTATATTATGATGAAAAAAGCAGGCTCAATAATACTTAAATCACTTCTCGGTCTTGTACTGCTGTTACTTGTACTTCTTTTCACTGTACCCGTGATATTCAAGGGTAAAATAAAGGAAAAAGTCGTGAGCGTGATAAACGAATCGGTAAATGCCAAAGTAAGCTTCGGAGACTATAAGCTTGGGTTTTTAAAAAATTTTCCAAACCTGACTTTTTCGATGAACGACTTTTCGGTTGCCGGTACCGGAAATTTTGAAAACGATACACTGGCAGCCGCGAAATCAATAAATCTGGTATTCAACCTTTCGAGTCTCTTCGGGAAGGAGGGCTACGAAGTCAGATCTATATTGATAGATGCTGCTAAAATAAAAACCCTGGTTCTTGAAGACGGAACTGCAAACTGGGATATCATGAAGGAATCCGATGAAACGGAAGCAGAAGAGGATTTAGATTCTGATATAAAAATAGTGCTAAGGGAGGTGAATATGCATAACAGTTCATTTTCATACATTGACAGGGAATCGGATATGGCCGCATGGCTCGGTGATCTGAGCGGCAGCCTTAGTGGCGACCTGACCGGAAGCAAAGGCGACCTGGTCATCAATCTCAACTCGGACGATTTTACTTTTGAAATGGACGATATGAAGTATATCAGCAGGGTAAAAGCCAATGCTATAGTAAATGTTCTGGCAGATATTGACAGCATGATATTCCGCCTAAGGGATAATACGGTTTCACTCAATGACCTTCAGCTTAAACTGGCAGGAACCGTGATTATGCCTGAGGATGACATTGAAACTGACCTTACATTCATGGCGGAGGAGACTTCCTTCAAGTCACTGATATCGCTTATCCCTGCTTTCTACATGAAGGACTTTCAGGATCTCAGAGCCGACGGAAGCTTTAATCTCTCAGGATCGGCGAAGGGTGTATACAGCAGTGCCGACAGCACCATGCCCGACATCTCACTCAATCTGAGCGTGAAGGACGGCCTGATAAGCTATCCCGCCCTGCCGGAGCAGATAAAGCGGATAAACGTCGAGTCAGCGATATTTGTCGACGGTAAGGATATGGACAAAACAAGGGTGGATGTAACAGGATTTCACTTCGAACTCGCGGGAAATCCATTCGACATGAGGTTTTATCTCAGGACACCCATAAGTGATCCGGATATCGATGGTTCGGCCAAGGGAAAAATTGACCTTACCGCGCTGTCGAAAGCTGTTCCGATGGACAGCCTGGAATTGTCGGGGCTGATTGATATTGCAGTTGACTTGTCAGGACGGATGTCGATGCTGGAGAAAGCCCAGTACGACAGGTTTCAGGCTTCGGGCAACATCGGCCTGAAAGACATGACGGTATTAATGACCGGATATCCGGGAATCAGCATCAGGGAGGCCGATATGGCAATAACTCCTGCATTTGCTGAACTTAAAAAAGCAGAGCTGAATATAGGTTCCGGCAGTGACTTCAGCCTGGGAGGAAAATTGCAGAACTACATACCATACATGCTTAAGGATGAAACGATAAGCGGCAATCTTTCACTTTATTCACGTCAGATCGATCTGACTGAAATAATGGAAGGAATGGCATCGGATACCGCAGATGAGGATACCACATCTCTTGCAGTAATAAAAGTGCCTGAGAATATCGACTTCGATTTCAAGGCCAGAGTCGACAAATTCAGTTATAATAAGATAAATGCTGAAAATGTCAGCGGTCATATTGTTGTAAAGGACGGAATACTGAGCTTCAGGGATACAGGAATGGATCTTCTCGGCGGGAAAGTCGCCTTCAATGCAGCCTATGACACACGCGACACCCTTAATCCTTTTGTGAACGCCAGCCTGAGCGTGAATAACCTTGCCATTAAAGATGCTTTTGAAACATTCAACACCATAAGGATGTTGACTCCCACTGCAAAGGGTGTTGATGGAAAATTTGCATTTACCCTCAATTTCAGCAGTCTGCTTCAGAAAGATTTCATGCCCAGGATAGCGTCGATAACAGGAGACGGAAAGATGCAGTCAAGTGAGTTGACTCTTGTTGAATCGGCAGTTTTCAATACAATGAAGGAGGTTTTGAAATTAGGGCAGGGCTATACCAATACCTTTAAGGATTTGAATCTCAGCTTCAGGATAAAGGAGGGAAGGTTATTTGTAAATCCCTTCAATACCAGGGTCGGCAATATTAAAATGAACGTAAGCGGCGATCAGGGTCTGGATCAGACAGTCAATTATGTTATCAGGACTGAAATTCCAAGATCGGATCTTGGAAATGCAGCCAACTCGCTAATTGAAAGCCTGTCGGCTCAGGCATCTGCCATTGGATTGACTATGAAACCCTCGGATGTCATAAAGGTCAATGTCAACGTGACCGGAACCTTTCTCAAACCCCTTGTGAAGCCATTTTTCGGTGAATCAGCTCCTGAGAGCCTATCAGCAGGAATCCGGGAAACAGCCCGGGAAACCGTGAAGGAGAAAGTGGATGAAGCCAGGGAAAAAGTGAAGAGCGAGGCTGAAATCCAGGGTGACAGGCTGGTTCAGGAGGCGGAGGAAAAAGGGCAGAAGCTGAGGGATGAAGCTGCATCTGCCGCGGAGAAGATCAGGCAGGAAGCCAGGGCTCAGGCCGACAGGCTTGTCAGGGAAGCTGAATCGAAAGGTCCTGTTGCAAAGCTTGCCGCTCAGAAGGCAGCCGACTCTGCCGTCAAAGAAGCCGACAGGCGGGCTGATCAACTGATAAGGGAAGCTGATGAAAAAGCCCTGAAGCTTGTCGAAGAGGCCAAGTCAAAACGGGAGGAACTTATAAATAAGCTATAAAAAAAGAGGCTGTTCTTTCGGACAGCCTCTTTTTTTATATATTTTCAGAACTTCCTTTCCCTGATACGTGCTTTCTTTCCGGTAAGATCGCGGAGATAGAATATTCTTGCCCTGCGAACTTTGCCATGTTTATTGACTTCTATCTTGTCAATCAAAGGGGAGGCAATCGGGAATATTCTTTCAACACCTATATTGCCTGACATTTTCCTGACAGTAAAAGTCTCGGTATGGCCGCTGCCGCTTCGCTGGATCACAACTCCGCGGAACTGCTGAATTCTCTCCTTATTACCTTCCTTAATCTTATAGTGAACAGTAACTGTATCCCCGGCAAGAAACCTGGGAAATTCATTATTTACTGCAAATTCCTTATCAACAACATCCATTAAATTCATTTCACAACAGTTTTGTTACAAACAACATGATCAAAAATCAGGGTGCAAAAATACAATTTTTATTATTATTCACAAATACCATTATTAAAATTTTGTCAGATGCTGTGATAAACAAAACATTAATGACTGTCGCCGGCAGGTAACAGAAGCTTGGTGCCAGTATCCCGGATAACCGATTTCTTCCATTTGTCGTCGTAGCCAGGCTGCATCGGGGAGGAGGGATATCCATCCCCGGATGTTGAAAATCTGCCGTTTACTTCTTTCTTGATATTGCCGTCGATGTACTTGACAAGAAGATATTCACTGAGCTTCTTCCATTCGCTGAATGTATTCTGAGCTGTTTCAACCGAATACCTGGTGAGGTAATCGCGGGCTTTCCAGACGTCTGTTTCATATAGTTTCTTAGCCTCTGCATCTATCTCCGTGACTGTCTGGCTGATGTATTTTTTTTCCAGTTCCCTCTGCACCTTAAGTGCATCCTCGCTCATCATGTCGTAGCGAAGGTAACACATGTTTGCAACCTGGTTGAACAGCCAGAAGGCAGAAGTGGGTGAGTAGGTTACCATGTCTCCGTTCCCGACCCTGAAACATTCCGGTATCTCGGTAATTCCGCAGTAAATCGGGTTGAAAACGGTAGTGCTGGCATCGTCGACACCGAACCAGAATATTCCCCCTATGGGATCGGGAAGCCAGTTGCGCGATTCGGCAACAAAGACAAATCCCGTCTGCTGTGTTGCCGTTGCCCTTTCGTTGCAGTAGCTTGGAGCGTTGGGGTCATCGGATACCTTCCATGTAAGGGGTCTCCATCTGTAGGGAAGGCCGAAGGGGCCGGCGCCAATATCTTTTCTCATGTCAAATTCAGTACCCTCGAGATGATCGCGCATGAAGTTCATGAGATCGTAGTTTGAGATTTTCCTGTTCGGTTTGATCCAGAGAGGCATTCTGTTGCTGAGTTCATGTCCTGATGCATAGGCTTTATACTGTTCCATATCATCGCCGACAGCCCTGAAGAATGACCATACCCGTATTTCACAGAATCTTGCACCGTCGAAGGTAACCGGATTAAAGGTATCGGAGAAACTGAAGTCCTGATCGGCGCCCTTGTACAGACCTTTAGACCTTGAGAATTCTATGACGTCATGTGCATAAACGCATTCCACCAGCGGGTCTGCTATCCTGCGGAGATCTTTTGAAGTGATTGCAATGCTGTTTTTCTTACCGGTTGCAAGCGGGAAGGTTTGGATCCTCGCCTGGTTTGCATGTGCGCTGACATATCCGTCGGGAATCAGACGTGCTACCCATACAGCGCCTTTATTGCCTTCTCCCTTGCCTGTTATTTCGAGTATCCATGCTTCGTTCGGATCGGCTATGGACAATGATTCGCCTGAGCTTGCATATCCGTATTCCGAAACAAGTTCGGAAATTACCTTTATGGCTTCCCTGGCATTTTTTGCTCTCTGAAGCGCGATGTATATCAGACTGCCATAGTCCATAATGCCATTCGGATCCATAAGTCCGTCAATTCCGCCGTAAGTTGTTTCCGCGATCGACAGCTGGTATTCATTCATGTTTCCCACCACTGAATAGGTATGCCTTACCTGCGGGATCTTTCCAAGATACCTGCCTGAGTCCCATTCCCATACTTCAAGCATCGCACCTTCGGGATAATCCCTTGAAGGCCAGTGGTAAAGTTCCCCGTACAAGACATGGGAATCAGCCGAGTATGTTATCATAACGGAACCGTTGGCCGATGCTCCCCTGGTAACTATCAGGTTTGTGCATGCGGACGATTCCGGTGCCTGGATCATCCAGGAGAAAATAATTGCCGTTATTGCTGCGAATAGCTTTTTCATACGTATGTTATTGGTTTTACAATTCTTTAGATTTTGAGATTTCCGGAAATGCAAAGGTAACAAGCCGGACAAGATTTCAAAGAGATTCAGATCATTTTGAGCGTTTCTATGATCTTTTTTATCTTTTCCGGATCAGCAACTTTTCGTTTAAACTCGGGGCTTCCCGGCAGACTCCCCATCGATATGCCCTGACGCCGGAAGATCATTTCACTGTCAATCTCCATTCTTCCAGTCAGATGCAATTCCTTCGCCTTTGTAGCTGTTATTATCTGAGCTGCATTTGTTTCGTCAATTCCACCTCCCGGCATTACTATGAGTCTTTCGCCGGCCTGAATTACAAGTTGCCTAATCAGTTCGACAGCGTTTAGCGCCTTGTTCTGCTGGCCGGATGTCAGAAGCCGTGAGGCGCCAGTAGCAATTACGTCCTCAAGCCCGTTGACCGGATCCATGCACATGTCGAATGCCCTGTGAAAAGTGGCAGTCATAGGGTAGGCGAATTCAATCAGCCTGGCGGTTCTTTCAACATCAACTGTGCCGTTGGGAAGAAGGATGCCTGTCACAATTCCGTCGATCCCGTTCTCACCGCAGAGTTCAATGTCTCTCCTCATAATATCATATTCGGAGTCGGAATACAGGAAATCGCCTCCCCTGGGCCTTATCAGAACATGAATACCGATACTCAGGTTGTTCCTGGCCGAGATAATCATGCCATATCCCGGGGTTGTGCCTCCCTCGCTCAGATTATCGCATAACTCTATTCTGTCGGCTCCTGCCGATTGCGCGTTTAATGCCGAAACGGCACTGTCGACGCAGATTTCAAGCTTGAACTCCATTAACAAAAATTAATATGGATAATAAAAGTAAGAATAATTTAAGTATTATCGCGTATTAAAAAACTTTATCTTATCAGACCATTGAAATAAAAATTATATACTGATGAAACC
>JAXDBC010000134.1:0-72295 GCA_034679225.1 Bacteroidales bacterium
ATGGTAAGGTACACCGACGAGCAGATACTTGAGCTTGTTACCGGCCGGTATTCCGGCAGGAAGATATATTTCATGTCGCCTCTGGTGAAGGGGAGGAAGGGACATTACAGGGAGCTCTTTGAACAGCTCCGGCGGAAAGGATTCCTCACTGTCAGGATCAATGGCGAGATAAGGGAGATGACTCACGGGCTCCGGCTCGACAGGTACAAGACTCACAACATTGAACTGGTTGTCGACAAGTTCAGGGTTGGGGATGTCAGTGACAGGCGTTTATACGAATCTGTCCAGATGTCGCTCGATCAGGGTGACGGCGTTATGATGGTACTCGATGCGGATGACCCGGAGCCAAGGTACTTCAGCCGTCATCTGATGTGCCCGGTAACAGGTATCTCATACAATGAGCCTGCTCCTCATACATTCTCGTTCAATTCACCCCTTGGGGCCTGTCCCCATTGCAACGGACTCGGGGAGGTCTCAAGCATTGATATCAGCAAAATGATCCCCGATCCTACGCTCAGTATCAGGAAGGGAGGCATAGAACCTCTTGGTAAGTACAAGAATATATGGATCTTCTGGCAGATAGAAGCAATTGCCGACAAAAACGGATTCACCCTCGACACTCCCATAAGGGACATTCCTGAAGAGGCTCTTAACAAAGTGCTTTACGGCTCGGATGAGATACTCAGGCTTTCGAACACTCCGCTCGGGATGACTTCAAACTATTCCATGACATTTGAGGGGGTGGTCAGTTTTGTCGGGAATCTCGAAGTGATAAACGGTAAGAAGAACGGTGCGAAAGTGAAGGATCAGTATGTCCAGTATGATGTTTGTCCGGAGTGCGGCGGAACAAGGCTGAGGAAGGAATCGTTATGGTTCAGGATTGACGGGAAGCATATCGGGGAACTTGCTTCTATGGATATCAGGGAATTGTCGGTATTCATGGAGAATATTGAGGAAAGGATGCCTGACAGGCAGCGGATAATTGCGACGGAGATACTCAAGGAAATAAGGGCCAGGCTTGGATTCCTTGTTGAGGTGGGGCTCGATTACCTTTCGCTTAACAGGGGAGCACGGACTCTTTCGGGAGGAGAAAGCCAGCGCATAAGGCTTGCGACCCAGATAGGCTCAAGACTGGTGAATGTTCTGTATATCCTCGATGAACCCAGCATCGGACTTCATCAGAGAGATAACAGGAGGCTCATATCCTCCCTTAAGCGCCTGAGGGACGCGGGTAACTCGGTGATAGTGGTGGAACACGACAAGGAGATGATACAATCGTCGGATCATATCATCGATATGGGTCCTGGTGCCGGACGTCACGGCGGAGAGGTTGTGGCAGTGGGATCGCCGGAGCAGATCAGGGCTTTTGACACGCTTACGGCAACTTATCTCAACAACAGCAATAAATTAAAGATACCGCGTGAAAGGAGGAAGGGTAACGGCAAATTCCTTATTATGACAGGAGCCTCGGGGCATAATCTGAAGAACGTGGATGCTGTTTTCCCCCTTGGAACCTTTATTTGCATCACCGGCGTATCGGGAAGCGGAAAATCATCGCTGGTGAATCAGACACTTCATCCGGCCCTGGCGAGGAGGTTTCACAACTCGGGCAAGACGCCGCTTCCATACAAGGATATTCTGGGGATGGAGTATCTCGACAAGGTAATAGAAGTGAACCAGTCGCCAATTGGCAGGACGCCCAGATCCAACCCTGCAACTTACACGGGTGTCTTCACTGACATCAGGAAGTTGTTTGAGCAGACCACGGAGGCCAGGATCAGGGGGTTCAGCGCCGGCAGGTTCTCTTTCAACGTGAAGGGAGGCCGCTGCGAGGGATGCGAGGGGGCAGGAGTCAAAACAATAGAGATGAATTTTCTCCCCGATGTTTATGTGCATTGCACCGAATGCAACGGGAAGAGGTACAACCGCGAGACTCTTGAGGTGAAGTACAAGGACCGGTCGATAAGTGATGTCCTCGACATGACTGTCAACATGGCCGTGGAATTCTTTGCGAACGTCCCGTCGATATATCACAAGATCAAGACACTGCAGGATGTCGGACTTGGATATATAAGGCTGGGCCAGCCATCGACTACATTGTCGGGAGGTGAGGCGCAGAGGATCAAGCTGGCTGCCGAGTTGTCGCGAAAGGATACGGGCAGGACGCTTTACATTCTTGACGAACCGACTACCGGTCTTCACTTTGAAGATATAAGGGTTCTCCTGGATGTTCTCGATAAACTGGTCGACAGGGGTAACACCGTGATAGTGATCGAACATAACATGGATGTGATCAAGATGGCCGATTACATTATTGACCTTGGGAAGGAAGGAGGGAAGAATGGCGGATACCTCGTGTTTGCCGGTACACCCGAAGAGCTCCTGGACTGCCGTGACAGTCATACTGCCAAATTTCTTGAGCATGAGTTCAGGGATTAGATTTTATATATATTTGAATTCTACAAAAACAAGCTTATGAAGGATGAAATGCAGCATGACCCGATCAGTGAAGCATTCGCGGAGAAGTCGTGGCATGAGATTCATGTGACCGATTCGTGGAGAGTGTTCAAGATCATTGCAGAACTGGTTGAGGGTTTTGAGAAGCTGGCCAGGATAGGACCCTGTGTTTCAATATTCGGATCGGCCCGGACTCATTATAATGACAGGTACTACAAGCTGGCGGAGGAAATAGCCTTCAAACTGGTTCAGAACGGCTATGGAGTGATAACCGGGGGCGGTCCCGGGATAATGGAGGCTGCAAACAAGGGAGCCAGGAAGGGTAACGGCAAATCGGTTGGGATAAACATTGATCTTCCGTTTGAACAGCGTGCAAATGCCTTTATAGATTCCGACAAGCTGATAACCTTCGATCATTTTTTCGTGAGGAAAGTGATGTTCATGAAGTATGCCCAGGGATTCATTGTGCTTCCTGGCGGCTTCGGCACCTTCGATGAGCTGTTTGAAGCCCTTACCCTGATCCAGACAAAGAAGATCGGCAAATTTCCCATCATACTTGTAGGAGTTAAATACTGGACCGGACTTATTGAATGGATAAAACAGGTTATGCTGACAGAGGAGCGTAATATTTCGCCTGAGGACCTTGATATCTTTACACTTGTTGATACCGCCGATGAGGCTGTGGAGACTATTTCCAGGTTCTACTCAAGGTATCTGCTTAGCCCGAACTTCTGATCACTTTTTTCTTATCCTGTCGAGTTCCCTGTCGGCATCGCGCCGTTTCAGGGTTTCGCGCTTGTCATATTCCTTCTTGCCTTTCGCGAGGGCTATCTCCGCTTTGGCCAGGCCTCTTTCGTTTATGAAAACCTTTATTGCAATTATGGTTAGGCCTGTCTCCTTTACCTTTCTTTCCAGCTTTCTCAACTCCCTTTTGGTCAGAAGGAGCTTCCTTTCCCTCAGCGGATCGTGGTTATTGAGGTTTCCCCACCAGTATTCTGAGATATGCATGCCCTTCAGATACAGTTCCCCGTTTGTAAACTGGCAGAAGGCATCAGTAAGGACAGCTTTTCCGGCTCTTATCGACTTGATCTCTGTACCGGTAAGCTTTATGCCGGCAATGAATTTTTCAAGAAACACGTAATCGTGAGATGCCTTTTTGTTTTTTATTACAATATTTGAACCGGCCGATCTCATATTATGTTTCAGGCAAAGATTGAGAAATAGAATTTGTCGGTTATCTGGGCTATAATTTTACCGGTTAGAATGAACAGGAGAAAGAAAACAAGCGGAACGGCCAGCATTATTTTGATGCGGTCTGATTCCGAGGGCGAGATCATTCTTTCAATACCGGTGTACAGAATGTATAAACCGAAAAAAGCGAGGATGTTCACGAAAATGAATGACTCAAAAAGCTGGCTTAATATCTGGCAGAGAAGCAGTGGAACTACTGAGGCGGAGACAATCTTGAAAGCAGTGCCTGCATCATTCCCATACCCGAAGCTTCTCATTATCTCTCTCAGGGCCAATGCTGTTCCGTAAACGACTATTGTCATCACGATGAAGTATCTTATTCCGGCAATAAGAGAATAGATATTGGTCAGTTCCGTGTTGGTGAAGAGGAATGCTCCCAGGAAAGTTGAAACTGAAGCAAGTGTCACCAGGGGAAAGAACAGGCTTCTCGAAAACAAACTCGCGGGCCTGTTCTCCGTGTATATTGAATCCCATTCCTTTACGGTATTCAGGATAATGTTCCTGACCGTGTCAGCCAGAAATTTAAAATCCATCTGTAATCGAATTTAGAGAGCCAAAATTAAATAAATTTATGGTAATTTGCTTCATATTTAGAATTCTCCATGAATGAACCGGCTAAGAGCGCCGCTCGGTACGACATGCTTGTTGTTACGGGGCCTACTGCATCGGGCAAGACAAGCCTGGCTGCAAGGCTTGCCCACAGGCTTGGCGGCGATGTGATCAGCGCCGACTCCAGGCAGGTTTACAGGCAGATGGATATCGGCACGGGGAAGGATCTCGATGATTACATTGTTGACGGGATAAAGGTTCCCTGCCACCTGATCGACATCAGGGATCCGGGTTACCGCTACAATGTGTTCGAGTATCAGCGCGATTTTGTAAAGATTATGACCGCCTTAAGGGAAAAGAACAGATTCCCTGTTGTCTGCGGAGGCTCAGGAATGTATATCGACTCGGTGGTGTCGGCTTACAGGCTTCCGGAGGTGCCTCCCGACCCTGATCTGAGAAAGAGTCTTGAGGATAAAACGATGGAGGAACTGACAGCCATCCTTTCTACTTACAGGAAACTCCACAATATTACCGACATTGACAGCAGAAAGAGGGCAATCAGGGCCATTGAGATTGAAAGATACCTTGTCCTGCACGCTGAGTCAATTGCCTCATTCCCTGTTTCAAATCCCCTGGTGATCGGTGTGCATTACAGTCGTGAGATGCGCAGGGAAAGGATCAGCGCCAGACTTAAGGCAAGGCTCGCCGGGGGGATGATACAGGAAGTGGAGAAGCTTCTGGATCGGGGAGTTGATCCGGACACCCTCATTTATTACGGTCTTGAATATAAATACATTACTCTCTACCTGACCGGCAGGATGGAATATGAAGTCATGAGCAGGTCGCTGGAAACAGCCATACACCAGTTTGCAAAAAGGCAGATGACCTGGTTCCGCGGCATGGAACGGAAAGGTGTTGTAATTAACTGGATCGACGGCGAACTGCCGCCCGATGCCAAAGTGGATCTTGTAATGAAACTTCTCGGCTCTTAACCCTGTGAAAGGCCTTCGCTGAAGCCGGACCTGTTTACTTCAGGTATGTATCAAGCCACTCGAAGAACTCCCTTTGCCATATTACCGAGTTGTGCGGTCTGGCAACGAAGTGGGTTTCATCATCGAAGAACAGCAGCCGGCTCGGGATGCCAAGTAGCTGTGCGGCCTGGAAAGCCTCCAGGCTCTGGGTGTAGGGGATCCTGAAGTCGTTGGCGCCCACTATTATCAAAATGGGTGTATCCCATTCCTCGACCCTGAGGTGCGGGGAGAAGCGGTAGCTGTTGGGATTGTTCCAGTATGGTCCTTCGATGTCCTTGTTTGGGAACCACAGTTCCTCGGTGGAACCATACCAGCTTGTGAAGTTGAACATCCCGCAGTGGGAAATGAATGCCTTGAATCGTCCGCCGTGGATGCCTGCAAGATAGTAAACCGAGAATCCTCCGTAGCTGGCTCCCACAGCTCCCATCCTTTCGCGATCCACGTATGGTTCCGCGGCCATGGCGTCAGCGGCATCGAGATAATCCTGCATGTTGGCCCCGCCGTAGTCGCCTGAGATCTGTTCCTTCCAGGCCTGTCCGAAGCCGGCTACTCCCCGCCTGTTGGGGGCATAGACTATATATCCCTTTGCAGCCATCATCTGGAGGTTCCATCTGTACGACCAGAACTGGTCGAGCGTCGACTGAGGTCCGCCGTTGCAGAACAGGAGAGAAGGGTATTTCTCTGAAGGATTGAACGCGGGAGGATACACTACCCACATCTGCAGGTCCTTGTTATCCTTTGTTTTTATGTATTTTTCCTCAACCTTGCCCATGTTCACCGATTCGTAGATATGCCTGTTGATGGAAGTGATCTGGCTGATCTTCCCTGATGACATGTCAACTGTTGCTATTTCGGGAGCCATCGACATTGAGGCTATTCCGGCAACCATCACTTCCCCGCTGAGGCAGATCGGACCCAGGTTATGTACCCCTTCGGTGACCTTTTCAATGATCCCGGTATTCACGTCCGTCCTGAAAATCTGGGCGGTACCGAGATGAGAGCAGGTGAACCAGAGCTTTTGTTCGCCTTCCCAGGTCAGGTTTTCAACATCGAACTGCCATCCCTTTGATATCCAGTTGCGGGTCCGGCTGTTGATATCATAAACGAAAAGGCGGTCGAGATCAGCTTCATAGCCGTTCCTTTCCATGCTTTGAAAGGCGATCTTTGATCCGTCGGGCGAGAATACCGGATACCTGTCATATCCAGGGTTGCCTTCAGTGATGTTGGTTTCTTTTCCTGATGCCAGTTCATGAAGGTAGATGTCGGAGTTTGTGCTTCTGGCGTCCTCAATTCCTATGAGCCTCTTGGATGTGTAGGCGATGTACTTTCCGTCGGGGCTCCATGCTATCTCGCTTTCATCGTAATAAGGCGCCAGGGGCGACTCAAACCTCTGGTCCTTCATGATGTCCTTTTCGCCTGAAACGGTTTTTCCGTTGAATGAAGCGACGAAGATATGGCTGTAGGAATAATCGCTCCAGGCGTCCCAATGCCTGTACATAAGGTCATTGATAATCCTGACCTTAGCATTGGGCAGCTTATGCTTCTCGATAGCCGTCTGGTCGAGTTTTACTCTTTTTGTGAATAGTATCTTTTTCCCGTCGGGGGAGATACTGAACATTTCGAATCCGGAAATGCCATCCACCTTTGTTTGTTCAGTCCCGTCGGGATTCATTGTCATGAGATCGGAACCGCTTATGAATGCTATTTTCTTTCCATTGTCAAACCATTGTGGTGAGTATCCTCCTCCTGTTGAGAGCCTGACCGCTTCTCCTCCCGCCGCGGGGATAGCATATATATCGGTTTGCCTTCTTTCGGTGGGCAGGTCGGTAAGGGTCACGGTATAAAGCACGGTTGAACCGTCGGGCGACAGCACGATTGATCCCAGCCGGCCGAATTTATGCATTATCTCGGGAGTCATCAGGCCTCCTGCCTTTTCTTCGGCAGTAAGGCTGGTGTTTATTTCCTCCGGAGCCTCAGCGGAGCTTTGTACAGATGAGTTTCGTTTACAGGAAAAATGGATCAGGACGATCGCGATCATCAACAGGTAAGAGGTCCTCTTCATGGTGGATAGTCTATTTATTATTTTTTATTAGAGCTTCGGTTATTTTTTGTTTCAGTTCGTCATATAATTCAGGGTTGTCTTTTATGATCTGTTTTACGGCATCCCTTCCCTGGCCCAGTTTAGTATCGCCGTAGCTGAACCACGAGCCGCTTTTTTTGATTACATCAAAATCAACCCCGAGGTCGACTATTTCGCCCAGTTGAGAGATACCTTCCCCGTAGAGGATGTCGAAATCGGCTTTCCTGAATGGCGGGGCGAGTTTATTCTTTACGATTTTCACTCTTGTCCTGTTGCCTATTATATCTTCTCCATCCTTAATCTGGTTGGTACGGCGAATATCGACCCTGACGGAGGAGTAAAACTTCAGTGCATTACCTCCTGTTGTCGTTTCGGGATTTCCAAATACCACCCCGATCTTTTCCCTGAGCTGGTTAATGAAAACGCACGAAGTGTTTGTCTTGCTGATATTGGCTGTGAGTTTTCTGAGGGCCTGCGACATCAGTCTGGCCTGGAGTCCCATCTTGGAATCGCCCATTTCGCCTTCGATTTCTGCTTTGGGCGTGAGGGCAGCTACAGAGTCGATAACTATAATGTCGAGGGCGCCGGAACGGATCAGGTTATCAGTTATTTCGAGAGCCTGTTCCCCGCTGTCGGGTTGGGATATAAGCAGATTTTCGATGTCTACGCCAAGCTTTTCAGCATAGTTTCTGTCAAAAGTATGTTCTGCATCAATTATGGCGGCAATACCGCCGTTTTTCTGTGCTTCAGCTATGGCATGGATTGCCAGTGTGGTTTTTCCGGAGGCTTCGGGTCCGTATATCTCTATAACCCTGCCTCTTGGGTAACCTCCTATACCCAGTGCAAAATCGAGTCCTATTGATCCTGATGATATTACCTGGATATTTTCAATGGCATGGTCACCCAGTTTCATTATGGTTCCCTTGCCAAAATCCTTTTCGATTTTCCCGATTGTTACTTCAAGTGCTTTCAGCTTTTCCTTGCTGATCTCTTTTTTTTCCTTGCTCATAATGCTATTTATTACTGGTATAATTTGAATATCTGTTCCGAGTGGTTTTTTGTATCTACCTTACCGATTATTGATTCTATCTGACCGTTCTCATCAATTATGAAAGTTGTCCTGACAATTCCGGGAAAGCTTTTTCCGTACATTTTCTTTTCCCGGAATACACCGTAATCAGTCACTATCTTCTTCGAAGTATCGGCTATAAGCGGGAAGGGGAGAGAGTGTTTTTCAGCAAAGTTCCTGTGCGATTTTTCACTGTCGGCGCTTACTCCTGCAACTGCAAAACCCCTGTTCAGAAAATCATCATAGTTGTCGCGCAGGTTGCAGGCCTCTGCCGTGCATCCCGGTGTATTGTCTTTGGGATAAAAATAGAGAACCAATTTTTTGCCTTTGAAATCGCTGAGCTTAACTATACGGCCTTCCTGATCAATGCCTTCGAATGGCGGGGCAGCCATGCCTTCCTTTATTGTTACCATAAGTGTGTACATTTTGTATTTAGGGTTAAATTTACGAAGTTTGAGCTGTTTTCTGAACATAAGGCAGAAATTGTTATTAACATGAGATTTTCAGAAAAAGGCTTTGTAATTTGTGCGATGATTTGAGCGCTTAACTTTTGAAACTTTACTTGCAATACAGTTGTTTAGTGGTTAAAAGATTTAAATACAGCCGGTTGACATGGGTAGTTTTGCTCGCGCTTGCTGCTGTTCAGGGAATATTGTATTCGCAGGGACTGTCGGTCAGGCCATCAAGGGAGACGGCAATGGATGCTTTCGGCAGGGGAGAGTACAACAGGGCCCTTGACGAATTTGAGTTATTACTGGAAATATATTCCTTTCCTCTTTACAAATACTATTCAGCTGTCTGTCTGGTCAACATGAACAGCGATCCTGAAAAGGCGATTGAATATCTGGACGAAGCACTAAGCTATTCCGGCGGAACGGAAATTATTCCTGATGATGCCTGGTTTTATCTCGGCAGGGCCCGTCAGCTTGCAGGCAGCTTTCCCGAAGCAACAATAGCCTATGAGACATTCAGGGAAAAGGCCGGCAGGAAAAAAGCAAGGGGGATGAATGTCGCGGGGTATTTAAAGGAATGCGGGGAACTCACCGGAAGTCTTGGACCTGATAAAACAAGTGGCAGGTATGCTGTTGCGGGATCGTCTGATAATGTTGCTGAGAAGCAGTTTCCTGTAAAGGGGGAAGTACCTGCCGCGTATGACAGCTTACTGTCGGAAGCCATGATGTTCCAGGTGATGGCTGATTCGCTGTATGCCATCGCGACCGGCTACAGGAAGCAGTATGACAGGCTTTCTCCCGTGCAGCAGAAGGAAGCTGCTGCCAGTGAAGCGGAAGCTGAGACGCTTGCAGGTGATTATCAGAGAATGGCTGATGAAAAACTTGGTCTGGCCGGGATACATAGCGCCACTCCTGTTCGTCAGGAGATTGTTCAGGAAAAGCCGCGGCAGGCCCCTGTCGTTGTCTCGGTTTTCAGGGTTGAAAGCGATCCTGCCAGCTATGGCAGGCAGAGTATTTCCTATGATCCAAAAACACCTGCCGGACTTGTTTACAGGATACAGGTGGGGGTTTTCAGCAAGCCCGTCGATCCGTCTTTCTTCAAGGGGATCACCCCCGCATACGGTTTCACTGTGCCGGGAAAATCATCCATCAGATATTTTGCAGGAATGTTCCGTATGAGGAAGGATGCCGAAAAGTCGCTGGCAGTCATGAAGCAGATGGGATTCAGGGATGCTTTTCTGACGGCAGTTCTTGACGACAAGCCGGTTTCGCTCGAAAGAGCGCTTCTGATGGAAGGGGAGTGGAGCAGCAAGTCGCTTCAGGAAACTGAGCAGCAGGCCGCGAAACCTTCTGAACCTGCAACCCTTTCCTTCAGGGTTGAAGTTACAAGATCGGCCAGGCCGCTGAATGAGGAGACAACAGGGTTGTTCAGGATCATGGCAGGAAACAGGGGTTTTGATATTATTCAGGCCGACGATGGAAGCCTGGTATACCTGATAGGAAAATTTATCACTTTTGAAAGCGCTTCCGAATATTCTGACCTGCTCAGGCGGAACGGTTACAGTGAAGCAAAAGTGGTTGCATATGTCGGGAGCAGGGAGATACCATTGGAAACGGCAAAAGAACTATTTGAGGAGTAGCGATGAAGGAGAAAATACTACGCAGGAGCGACAGGCGGGGGAGCAGGAATTTCCCCGAAACTACTTTATGTAGTACACAATCATTTTCCTGAGAGCTTCCCTGCATACTGTACAAAACCCGCGGGGGCCGTTGCTTTTCATGCGGCAGTCTGTTTCAGCCCTGTAAATCCCTTTGGCGGAATAGCCGGCTCCCTCAAACAATCCGATCGTATTATTGAATCTTTCCTCTGCCGGTGTAGGTAGTGGTGTATCTTTGGAGATAAGGTTTTTCCATTTTGATTCAAAGCTGACCAGGGTTGTGATATTCGGTTCCCATGGTTCGACATTTAGCGGATAGAATTCATCATAAGCAACATCCGATGTATAATATTCATCGCCCAGTCCGGCAAAGCCATGTCCGAACTCATGCATGAAAACCATAGGCGAAAGCTTGTGTCCGGCTGTCAGGCCGCTGTAATAGTTGTAAACCCCTCCTCCTCCGTACCTGTTGCTGTTGACAAGGACTATTATGTTGTCGTGTGGTACAAGGGAAGCAAAATCGTTTACCGCCTTGATGTCGGTGGTGGTCAGGTACCTGTCGGTTCCGAAGGTATAGAAAGTGGAGTTCAGGGCAGTGTTCACATAAATCCTTTCACCAGGAACGTCGGTTCCCGAATCCTGCGAAACAGCTTCTACCGCCCAGATGTTTATTTTGTCGGGGTATTCGCTGAAAGGGGGCTCTGCCAAAAGTACATCTGTCAGTTTCTTCACGTCGTCCCTGAATTTTTCCATTTCATCTGCCCTGTATCCCTCGGCTATGAAAGCGAGGTCGACGGAGACTGCAGGATCGTCTTTTCCGTATATTCTTGAGAAGTTTGTAGCCAAAGGCTTTTCCTTTCTGATGTAGAAATCGTTCGGATTAATGGCGGTTTCATAAATCCGGAAGAAGCTTCCGTTCTTTTTCCTGATGCTGAGAACGAACCGGATTTTGTCTTTCGGGAAGGGCATTGTGGCAACCTCGTAGAAACTCCTGTTGGTGTTGCGGGCTTCTTCAGTTGTCTGCCATTCCTGGAAGAGGGTGCAGAATCCCCTTGAATAAATGAGAACACTTCCCGTCGAGTCGAAAACTTCATACTTGAAATTACCGTAACCGAAGGGATCAACAAGATTCTGTCTCGATCCTGCAAAATACTGTTCCTCTTTCATCCCAACAGGATATACAAGCGTTTCACTGCTGTTGCCGGCAAGCATGAAGTCGAATCTCAAAACCTTGTCGGTGAAGTACTTTTCATAAACAATCTGCCCCTGGAGCGGCATGAAGCTTAAGAGCAGCAACAATCCCGGATATATCTTCATAACACTGATTTTTTATTTGTGATATAAAGCTATTAATATTCGGTAAGACCGGCCCGGAATTTTGTATAATTTTGCAGAGTTCCGGAAAAGATCCCGGTCAGCGTGATTGTTAATATCTGATAATTCATTGTGGGCGACCGGGGATAAAAGTAAAACTTGAAAAAAACTGTAATATGGCTGATCTGAATACGCGAATAAGCGATTTTATCTGGGCGAATCTGTATGAGAAGCATGTTAAAGGAATAAATGATCCATTCTGGCAATCATTAAGGGATACCGGTACGGAGCTGTGGCTCGACACTGGCGACATCGAGGAGGCTGAGGCCAACTGGTCGGCTGAGATGAGCGCCCTTACAACCAATAACACCCTTCTGAACAATGAGATACAGAAGGGGATTTACGATATTTTCATTGCTGACGCCAGGCATATTGTACATGAGCTTCCTCTTGAATCGAGGGTAAGGGAAATAGCTTTCATGCTGAATGCAAGGCATGGCTTGCGGCTGGCTTCTAAATTCGGCGCATATGTAAGTGTCGAGCTTCACACCGATACGGCTCATGATATAAAGGCAATAGAGTATTATGGAAAGAGATATCATGAGATCTGCCCCGATCATTTCATCATAAAGGTTCCTTTTACTGCTGAAGGTCTGATTGGTGCCCGCAAACTCAGGGAGGCAGGTGTAAGGATTAATTTCACGCTCGGATTCAGTGCCAGGCAGAATGTTCTGGTTACCAGGGCTGCCCGGCCTGATTATGTAAATGTTTTCCTGGGAAGGATAGGAGCTTTCATGATGGATAACAAGCTTGGTGACGGATCGGGTGCAGGAGAGAGGGCCGTGATTGCCACCCAGAACTGGGTAACTGCATTCTCGGCGCAGAATGAATGGACTACCTCGCTGATTGCAGCCAGCCTCAGGCATCATAATCAGCTTGAAATGCTTTCCGGCACGGATGTCTTCACAATGCCGCCCAAGGTGGCATCAGCCGGCAGGAAGACGCTAAGCGGTAAATTTGAATCGCGCACTCACGAGAACTATGAAGTCAGTATCTATCCTTCGGCAGTAGATTACGGAATTGAAAAATTCTGGGAAGTGGATGACAAGGTGCTGGGTTTAGCCGAAAGGCTTTATGAGAAACTACCGTCGACGGGCCGGGAGATAGTCAGTATTGCCCACGAGGAGGGATGTGGTGATATGTTCCCGCATCTCACGAAGGATGAGGCATCTGCCATTGCTGCCGACGGAAAGATACCGGTATTCTCAAGATGGAAGGATAGACTGAAGGAAGGCACGATAGCTCCCGACACGCTGCTTGCCCTTGCAGGTCTTGCTTCATTCACCCATGACCAGGCAATGCTGGATCAGAGAATTCTGGGCATCATCGCCTGATCTGCGATCTCTGCCTTGCAATCTCATACAGTATTATTCCTGCTGCTACTGATACGTTCAGTGAGCTGATACCGCCTTTCATGGGTATTCGTACCTGCCGGTCGGCAAGTGCAGTCAGTTCAGGGCTGATACCCTTGTCTTCCGAACCCATTATCACGACCAGTGGTCCATTGAGATCGGTTTCTGAAACTATATCTCCTGATTTCTCCACGGCGGTAATTACTTTCAGGCCTGATTCCTTCATGAACTGCACAGCCTTTACAATACTTGATTCCCTGCATACGGGAAGGGTGTGGAGAGCTCCGGCCGATGTTTTGACAGCATCGGCGGTTATTCGCGCCGATCCCTTGGCAGGTATCACAACTGTATGGGCTCCAAGGCATTCGGCGCTTCTGACAATGGCTCCGAAGTTTCTTACATCCGAAACCCCGTTAATGGCGATGATAAGTGGATCTTCTCCCTTTTCGAATATCATGGGAAGAAGTATCTCCAGAGACTGGAATTCTATCAGTGAGAGCCACGCCAGTACGCCCTGATGGTTTTTCCGGGTGACAAGTTCAATTCTTTCCAGCGGTACTATCTGGAACGCGACCTTATGTTCGCGAACCTCCGTCATCAGTTCGTGGTAAAGGGCACCCTGGAGGCCCTGTCTGATCAGCAACCGGTCGATTTGTTTTCCGGCTCTGATAGCTTCGATAACCGGCCTGATGCCGTAAATGCAGTCGCTTTCTTTCATTCGATTAGTTTAAAGGTCCTCCGGATTGTCGAGCCTGAAAACAATTCCTTTTCTCCAGCTTGCAACCGCCCTGTCCCAGTATGAGACCAGTGTTTCGCTCCGGCTGAGGTAATAATCATTATCTGAGAACCGGCTGTTTCTCAGTTTGAAGTTAAAGAACAGGTATCGTTCCTGAAGATGTAGCCTTCCTCCCCATGATGATTTAAGAACGGGTCTTCTGTATCCCCAGCTTTCTTCATCCGATTTTTTATAGACTTTGTCGGGCGGACCGTAGATAGTGTAAATCATACCCCTTTCGGTTCTCCATCCTTCCTTGAAGGATGTGAAGTAATGATTGGCGTATAGTATCCTTGTATAGAAAATCCTGATCAGTTCCCTTGATCTGTCAACATTCCCGCCGCATTTCAGCCAGAAGTCATCGAGCGCGAGTTTTGGTCTGTCGGCTGAACGTATCGTGTTCATTTCTTCCTCTGACGCCAGGTATGCAAGGGGACGGATCATAAATTCAGGATCATTCATTACAGGATATCCGGGGCCGAAATTCAGAAAGGTGAATCCCTCCTCCGATTCCCTTTCAGGAGCGCAGAAATACACTCCTTCATCAGGGAACATGAGAGGCAGTGTATCGGACCATGCTACCGCTATAATGGTATCGGGGTCGTAATCTATTGTTTTTTCGGGAAGTAGTATTGACGGGGGATAAGGTATTTCGGACAAGGGTTTGAAGACCGATATGAAAAGGCTGTCGACCTGAATATTCGGGTAGAGAAGATTAACATACTGGTTTGGTCTGACAACCGGACTCAGAAGCTCGTTTTTGCCTGAATGGCTCCTTGCCATGAAATTATACCTGTTGCCGGGGGATATGGTGTTGAAGGGCACAAAGGCCTGCACTACCTCTGCCTTCAACTGGTTGAGTATCTTTACTTCGGCGTTGTATTCGTATCCGGGTTCGACTTTGAGCGGAAGCTTGTAAAGGTAATCCAGTCGCCCTTCCTCCCTGATGATGTCGAGGTCGATGAAAGCTGTGTCGGTCAGCAACCTTCCTGCTGAGATATTGAATAATTTGACTGTAATCAGGATCTGTGCAATAGGAATTCCTTTTGGATTGGCCTCGGAAAAAAAGAGGCTTGAAGCCGGAAACCTTACTGTGAGCACCGAACGGCCGGCAGATTCATTGAAAACGCTGAAGCCCGGCCTGAAGGCACTCTTTGTAGGGTTATATAGATAGGATAGATCCTTGGTGTCGACAGCGGCGTTTTTTGTAATGCCGCACGAGACCATAAGCATTAGAATGAGCCCGGCAAAGATTGGTGCCCTGTAATTCCCATAAGGATTGTTCCGGTTCATTTTCCTGACATGTTAATTTTACGAAAGTATTTTTTTCCAACGTATGCTTACCCTGCATAGCTCGGTATTGTCGGCCGGCCTGATCGCTGAATGGCTGAAAAGGTCCGGATCGTTTCCGCTGCAGGATGTCACTATTACCACGGTGTCGTCGAAGCGCGATTCGGAAAGATAGTTTATTTCGACCGATAAAGGTACATTCCGTAGCATGAAATCAAGATTGTATGTATCGATTACCCAAAGGAGGTAGCTGGAATTGTTGGTGTGAAGGTTGACATCTAGGTCGCTTATCCTGACCCTGAATGGCTGACTGCTTGAGCCTCCGGCAGGAGCCGCTTCAATTTTAGCGGCATTCCTCAGGGTGCAGCTTTTTTCCGTAAGGTTTGAGTTAAGCCTTGTCAGATTGCTGTCGGGTCGTTGGACCCGTTTGCTGTCCCTGTCGATTATCAGCCACGATGAAGTTGCCCGTGCCAGAATCTGCCCTTCGGCGGATTTCATCTCGAAATCCCTGAGGGCAAAGAGTTTGTCGGTTCCTCTGGGCCAGGATGCAAGTGATATTTTTTCATCCCACACCGGAAGGGCATCTATCTCTGCATATATTCTTGACAGCACCCAGAAATGGTTTTGCTTCAGCAGTTCATCCCTTCCGTAACCCAGTCTGATTGCATGGTCGGACGCGATATCCTGGAAATAATTGAACAGGGCATGAAGGCTCAGTCGTCCGTCGGGGCCTGTATCATAGACATGCACGGGGTATTCTTTTTCAAATCTCGGATATTCCATCTTCATCTGACGTTTTTTCAAATTCCTCCACTTCGTGCGAATAATCGGTCCAGTTATTCATCTCTTCATCGAGTTCCTTTTTCAGTTCTTCATGCTTTAAATATAAAGCTTCGCTGTCGGCGGGATCGGGATTGTCCAACAGCTTTTTGTAAATCTCCGATAGTTCCGCTTCCATTTCCCCGATTCTCTTCTCCGAGTCCTCGAGTTTTCTCCTGAGCCTTCGCAGCGATCTTTCGTATTCCTTTTTTTCAAGGTACTTCTGTTTGTTGGAAGAGGCATCCTCTTTTACTGCATCAACTTTTGCCCTGTCCTTTCTTTCGATTTCTCTCAGGCTGGCGATCTTCTTGTTTCTGAGGAAGTCATAGATCCCGCCAAGATGTTCCCTGATCCTGTTATGCCTGAATTCAAAAACTTTTGTTACCAGTCCGTCGAGAAAATCCCTGTCGTGCGAAACTACAATTAATGTGCCATCATAACTCAGCAGGGCCTGTTTAAGAATATCCTTCGATCGCATGTCGAGATGGTTTGTAGGCTCGTCGAGTACCAGAAGGTTGCATGGTTCCAGGAGGAGTTTTACCAGGGCGAGTCTCGAGCGTTCGCCTCCCGAGAGCACCTTTACTTTTTTGTCGACATCATCTCCTCCGAACAGAAAGGCGCCGAGCATGTCCCTGATCTTTGTCCTGATATCGCCTTTGGCCACGTTATCGATGGTTTCGAGCACCGTAAGACTTTCGTCCAGCAGTTCATCCTGGTTTTGTGCGAAATACCCGATTTTCACGTTATGACCGATTTTAAGAGATCCTTCGTAGTCAAGTTCGCCTGTTATCACCCTGGAGAAGGTGGTTTTGCCTTCCCCGTTCCTTCCTACGAATGCCACTTTTTCACCCCTTGTGATAACTATTGAAACCTTGTTAAGGACATGATGAATCCCGAAGCTTTTTGACAGGTTCCGGGCTTCAATCACCACGGTTCCCGATCGTGGGGCCGGTGGAAAGCGGAGATTCATGACCGAATTGTCTTCCTCGTCCACTTCTATCCTTTCCAGCTTGTCGAGCTGTTTTATCTTGGACTGAACCTGAATTGCCTTGGTTGCCTTGTACCTGAAACGTTCGATGAAGCGTTCAGTGTCCTCAATCATTTTCTGCTGGTTCCTGAACGAAGCAATCTGCTGTGTTCGTCTTTCTTCCCTGAGGATTACATATTCTGACCAGGGGACCTTGTAGTCGTAAATTTTCCCGAGGGAAATCTCCAGTGTTCTGTTGGTTACATTATCGAGGAATGCCCTGTCGTGCGACACCAGCATCACAGCTCCCGGATAGCCTGAAAGGAAGGTCTCGAGCCACTGTATTGATTCAATGTCGAGGTGGTTTGTAGGTTCGTCGAGCAGGATGAGAGAAGGTTTCCTCAGTATCAGCTTGGCTAGTTCTATTCTCATCCGCCATCCTCCGCTGAGTTCCCTGGTGGGCCTGGTGAAATCCTTTCTTTCAAAACCCAGACCGGCAAGCGTCAGTTCCGTATCGGCCAGGTAATTACCTCCTCCCAGTATCCTGTATTTTTCTTCCGTCTCGCTGAGCCTGTCGCAGAGCTCAAGATATTCCCGGGAATGATAGTCCTTCCTTCGGGCAATTTCCGCGGAGCATCTTTCAATTTCTTCAGATAATGAAATCAGTCCGGAGAAAGCTGAAAGCGTCTCATTCATAACTGTGGTTGAATCGCTCACGCTCATCTGCTGCGGGAGGTATCCTATTGTCAGTTCCTTCGGCCTGTCGACCCTGCCTTTTGAAGGACTCAGGCTTCCTGCTATTATTTTTAGAAGGGTTGTTTTTCCTGCGCCGTTTTTTCCGGTAAGGCCGATTCTGTCCTGTTCGTTCACAAGGAACGATATATCGTTCAGCAGGTCAAGGCTTCCGAATGAGACCGTCAGATTCTGTACAGAAAGCATCTGATTTTTTAAAACTGAGCAAAGATAGAAAAAGTATGGGAGGCATAAAACAAGCGCTTATGCCAATAAATCTTATCTTCGGCAATGAAATTATCATGCATAAGGCTTATGGAAAAGTTTATCCCGATACTGAAAAGAAATGCCGTGAAAGAAGCAGGCGCTCTGGCAATTATAGTCTTTATGGCAATTCTTGCCTCCTGCTCCGGCGAAAGGGATCACGAATACAAATACTTTGTTTCAAAGGAGTCGGTATCCTCTTACAGTCTCACATATATCAACACCCTGCTCGACGGTGCCGAAGGATATTTTCCTGAGATCAGTGTTGTGAGACCTTATATTGAATATCCGGTGGATATTTTCAAAGTAGTTTACCTTAGCCAGGCGGGAGGAAAGGAGATAAGCGCCTCCGGTCTGGTCTGCGTACCCCGCGGGGATGGAGAATTCCCGGTTCTGAGTTTCCAGAACGGGACCAACACCCTGAATTCCGCCTGTCCCACGGAATTCCCGTCGAGTCCCATGTATCAGTTTGTGGAGATAATTGCCTCGATGGGTTTTGTTGTGATAATCCCCGATTATCCCGGATTCGGCGAATCGGCTGATATCGCTCATCCTTACCTGATAAGGGAGCCCACCGTACGGTCGGGTGTCGACATGCTATATGCCCTTCATGAAATGGATGAAAGGGAGCTGCCGGATATCAGTGTCAGTGATGATGTTTACCTGGCAGGTTATTCGCAGGGAGGATGGGCCACCCTGGCACTTCACGAGGCGCTTGAAAATGATTATTCAGGCAGCTTCAACCTGAGGGGAAGCGTTTGCGGCGCCGGGCCCTATGATCTTACGGTACTCTTCAATGCCATGACCGGTCTGAGTACATACCCTATGCCGGTCTATATAGCTTACATAATAAACTCTTATTCAGTGTACAGGCAGTTCACGAATCCGGTCTCCGAGTTGCTGAGGGAACCCTATGCCTCGAGACTTGCCGGCCTTTACAATGGTCAGAAAGATTCGGGGGAAATAAATGCGAGCCTGACCACTTCAATTCCCGATCTGTTAACTCCCGGCTTCATGGAAGGGATATGGACTGATCAGAAATATTCATCGGTAAGGGCTGCTCTTGCAAACAACAGCATCGCCGCGTGGAATACCAAGGTCCCGCTGTATTTTCTGCATGGGGGAGGGGATACTTCTGTGGATCCGATAACCACGGAAAGTATTTACGATGCCATGATAGAAGCCGGAACATCACCGCTTGTCTGCAAAAAGGAGATACTTCCGGGACTTGACCACGGTGATGCAGTGGTACCGGCGATGTTGAAGGGACTTGAGTTTTTGATCGGTCTACAGTAGATTTAACATAAAAAACAATCGGATTTTGGGAAGAAATAAGGAAATGCCTCTCCTTGAAAAGGTAAGGATAACTGACATCGGTACGGAAGGAAATGCAGTTGCAAAGGTTGACGGCCAGGTGGTATTTGTTCCGATGCTTATACCTGGTGATGTAGTGGATATCCGTGTAAGGAAGAAGAGAAGGAAATACATGGAAGGGGCTGTGGTAAGGTTCCACGAATACTCGTCCGACAGGATAGAACCGCGATGCGCCCATTTCGGAGTGTGCGGGGGATGCAAATGGCAGCATCTGCGATACGAAAAGCAGCTTGAATTCAAGGAGAAACAGGTTATTGACAACCTGACGAGGATAGGAAAGCTGGAACTTTCAGGTGTCAGGCCCATAATAGGATCATCTGAGATATTCGGCTACCGCAACAAACTTGAGTTCACGTTTTCCGACAAGCGGTGGCTCACCAGGGAGGAGATGGTCGCTGACAATGACAGGATAGTTGAGGATGCGCTGGGGTTTCATATCCCGGGGTATTTTGACAAGGTGCTTGATATCAGGAAATGTCATTTTCAGCCCGAGCCTTCGAATGCCATAAGGGATTCAGTGCGAAGGTATGCTCACGGGAAATCGCTGGCATTTTTCAATATCCGGCAGCAGAGCGGATTCCTCAGGAACCTGATCATCAGGACCACAAGGTCGGGAAACGTGATGGTGATCATGGTTTTCTTCATGGATGAGAGGGAGAGGATAAACGGCCTGATGGAACATCTCAGGACGGAGTTTCCGCAGATCACCTCTTTATATTATATAATTAATACAAAGAAGAATGATTCTCTTTCTGATCAGGTACCGGTTCTTTACAGCGGGGATGACCACCTGCTGGAAGATATTGATGGCTTGAAATTCAGGATCGGGCCGCTTTCTTTTTACCAGACCAACACCCTGCAGGCCGGGAAGCTGTATGCTGTTGCAAAAGAATTTGCAGGGCTGACAGGAAGTGAGACGGTTTATGACCTATACACAGGCGCCGGGACTATTGCCTGTTACGTGGCCGGGGAAGCATGGAAAGTTATCGGCATGGAATATGTTGAAGCGGCGGTGGAGGATGCCGTGATCAATTCGGGGATTAACAATTTAGGAAACACTGAGTTTTATGCAGGGGACATAAGGATCTTGCTGAATGAGAAATTCATGCAGGAAAAAGGAAGGCCTGATGTTATTATAACCGATCCCCCGCGTGCCGGTATGCACCCCGATGTTGTTGCTCAGATCCTTTCTGCCGGTCCCTCCAGGATAGTTTATATAAGCTGTAATCCGTCGACGCAGGCCCGGGATGCGGGTTTGATGTCGGAGAAGTACAGGGTGGCGGCGGTACAACCGGTTGATATGTTCCCCCACACGCATCATGTGGAGAATGTTATTTTACTGGAGAGAAGGACGGATAAATAATCGTGGCATATTTTGAAGTTAATACTTGTTTTCCTATTTTTGTAGCCGTTTTATTTCTTTGGAGAGATGGGTGAGTGGCTTAAACCAGCAGTTTGCTAAACTGCCGTATGGGAAACTGTACCGGGGGTTCGAATCCCCCTCTCTCCGCGAAGCCGGATTACTCCCGTTCCGCCCCCAGGCGGAACAAAAATCAGACTCGCACAGCAAGTCGGGAGTAATCCGGCTTTGCAGGAACCTCCTTAAGGGATCATCATGGGCGTCAGCCCATAATCCCTTTCCCACGGGAACATTACCCTGTCCTTAGAGATAACAAAATCGTGCTCCGGAGGATGGGATCCATTCTATATAACCTTCTCTCAGCCCCTTCGTCTCTTCGTCCCTTTGTCTCTCAGTCTCTTCATCCCTTCGTCAAATCTCCTTATCCTATAATTCCCGGTACATCTCAAAAACAACAGAATTTTTATCGTTATTCGATATCCCGCTTATTGTTTTACAACAAATTTTTTACCCGAAACGATAAGAATTTTAGCTGTGTATCAGAGATTTGATTCGAAATTTTATTTCCGGGGGAAATGTTAAAAAAATAAAAATTGCAATATTGTACAACGGTTTTCGAAAATACGTATATTCGCCCCGATTTTTTACAAGGGAACGATTAGAAACAAATAATCGCTAATTAACAAAAAGCAAGGATTTTAAAAAAAGGAGAAAATGAAAAAGAGAGTACTAATGGGATTAGCAGTCATTTCAATGATTGCCGTCCTTACAAGTTGCGCTAAGAAACCCCAGGCTGAAATTGATGCTGCCAATGCAGCAATTGAAGCAGCCAGGACTGCTGAAGCTGCCGCTTATTTGCCTGTTGAGTTTGCAGCTCTTCAGGATTCACTGAATGCTGTCATGACTGCCATTACTGCCAAGGATTCGAAGTTATTCAAGAATTTCAATGCTGAAACTGCCAGGCTTGCAGAACTAACGACTCTTGCAAACACTGTTGCTGCAAATGTTGCTGCCAGGAAGGAAGAGGTTAAAGCAGAAGTTTCCGGCTTGCTGACATCTATCAAGACAGTCATTGCCGAGAATGCCGTTCTTATCCCGAAACTTCCAAGAGGCAAGGAAGGTGCTGCAGTTATCGAACAGATCAAGGCTGATGTCGCCACTGTTGATGCAGCTGTTGTTGAAGCTCAGAGCCTCTTCGACAAAGGTTCTTTCATGGATGCTTTGAACAAGATCACGGCAGCCAAAGAAAAAGCTGATGGTCTTAATGCTGAAGTAAAGGAAGTTCTGACAAAAGCAAGGATAAGATTCTAATTCCAGGCTTAAAAAATCAGGAGATCCCCGGGCCCATACCCGGGGATTTCTTTGGGTAAACCCCTGAATGAGGCTTAAAAAGAAGTACATAAGGATCATTATGTGCGCTGCAATCGTAACTTTGGTCACGGTTGCAGGCTTTATTCTTGCAAGTCTTATTCCCGAACCCCCGGTAGAACAGGTCAACGGCGCCAGGATAGCCCTTTCTGAAGCGGTATCGAACGATGCTCATACTTATTCGAAGAATTTGTACGATGAAGCAAGGTCTTTGTACGATTCTGCAATGACCAGCTGGCAGAAGGAGAACATGAGGTTCATCTGGTTCAGGGATTACAGCAGGGTGGCTGAATTTGCCGGGATGTCGGAACAGAAGGCAAGGCAGGCTAAAAGGATATCCCGGAATAATATGACTGACCTCAATATATTACTGGGACAGAAGCTGGAGAAGCTTAATCATATTGCAGGACAAATTGATCTCAGGTTTGACGGATATCCTTTATCCTCCGAAGTCTGGAGCCGTATCTCGAAAGGCAGGATGCTTCTCAGGGAGTCGGAGCTTGCCTACAGGAGAGGCGATTTTGCCCTGGCAAAGGAAAAGGTGGACGGTTCTGAACTTCTTCTCGTGGATTCATATGAAGAGGCCATCGATCACCTCGAGGGCTATTTCGCTTCCTTCCCGAAATGGAAGCAATGGGTCGACCGCACAATCAGGGAATCGAGACAGCACCAGAGTTATGCCGTCATTATCGACAAGTATTCCAGGAAATGTATTGTATATCTTGGAGGTATTAAAAAATATGAATATAATGTAGAGCTTGGCAAGAATTGGGTTGGCGATAAAAGGGAGAGGGGCGACAAGGCAACACCTGAGGGTATGTACAGGGTGGTCAGGAAGTTCGGAATCGGCAGGACAAAATACCACAAGGCTCTTCTGATCGACTACCCTAACGAGACCGATAAGGCGGAATTCAGGAATGCCGTTGCTGACGGAACTCTTCCCAGGACAGCCAGGATAGGCAGTCTTATCGAAATTCATGGGGACGGGGGTAAAGGATACGACTGGACAGAAGGATGCATAGCTCTTACAAATGAAGAAATGGATGTTGTTTACAGGATAGCCCGGGAAGGTATGCCTGTTACAATAGTGGGATCGACCGTCAGCCTTGATAAACTGGATGAATGACAACATTATGGATGACAACAGTAGCTTTATGGAAGAAGTACTTCCGGGAGACAACAGGGGAGGGGCTGCCCCGGAGGGTTTAAGATTGCTTTTTGACAAGTTGTTTGCCAGTCCCAAAGTAAGGAAAGTGATAATCAGGGCTTCCGTTATCACGGGAGGCTTGCTTGCATTCCTTTTGCTTGCTGCATTTGTTCTTTATGTTGTACCGGGGATGCAGGAGGCTGTTTCTGCACACCGGCCAAAACTGCTCAGCGATCCGGAACTTAAGGAAGACCAGAATTACAAAAAGCAGATATCCGCTCTTTCCGGGGATGTGCAAAGGCTTTCCAAAAAATACGCCTCCTATACTTCCGGACAGTCATACATTGTTATTAATACAACCGACAACAAGTTTCTTCTATACAGGAACAAGAAGCTTATACGGACAGGATTATGCAGTTCGGGAAGTTATACCATGCTCAAGACAGAGGGTGAAAGGAAATGGATATTCAAAACTCCCAAGGGGAAATACAGGATCCAGGGGAAAATAACATCCCCGGTTTGGAGGAAGCCAGACTGGGCATTCGTGGAGGAAGGCCTTCCGATTCCGTCTGCCACTCATCCCTCGAGGTATGAATACGGCGTTCTGGGCGACTATGCGCTCAGCATTGGCGACGGCTACCTTATCCATGGAACCCTTTACAAGCGCTTCCTTGGGATGCCTGTTACCCACGGCTGCATAAGGCTTAACGACGAGGATCTGGAAGCCATCTACAACACACTGACAATAGGTTCTAAGGTTTACATCTTCTGATTTCAGACAAGACAGGAATATGGAAAACAATATTGAAGAGGCCCAGGGGAAAAACAGGCAGACCGGTCTGATAATTACGACAGTTATAATCACAGTAATCCTGATTTTCTTTACAATCATGTCGCTGATGGCTCCCGGGAAAAAGCTGAAAGAAATAAGGCTTAAATTCAGTCCTGTGGAAACTTCGGAAAATCAGCCTGATGATAGGCTGTATTCTGACTCGGCATATATGGCCTTACTGAAGGAAAGGTCATACCTTCAGGCCAGGACAAGCATGGCAGCTACCGATTCGGTTTACATGACGCTGAATCTTTCCGACAGCACCGCGAACCTTGAGATAAGCGGTGTGACAGTTCATTCCGTAAAGATCAGCAGTTTCAGGCTTAGCGGGATATTGAAGAGAACTGATGATTATGCAATCTCATCAATGCTGGCTCAGCCGATGAATATTACCGGCGACCTGGCCACCATAAAAAAGGAACCTCTGATGGTAAAAATGGCTCCGAAGGACACGAGTGAGTTCAAGCCTGACATTATTCCGGATACATCGAATTATGAACCCGTTAATTATATCCTGGAGATGGATAACGGGATCAGGATATATGTTTATCAGACCACTGACACTTTGAAGAGCAACAACCGGCAACTCTTTTATTTTGATCTCAGGGACAGGCTGAATACGGCATGGCAATATGCAGGAAGAGCAGCCGTGTTCAAGGTGCCGGATTATCATCCCTTTATAAAGATCAGGCTTCCAAAGGCTGATGCGAAAATTATATACAGGGCTCTGCCCCGCAAAGGACAGGTTGCAGTTTACATGTAATATCTTTTTCCTTCCGGAGTTATCATGAATCAAAAAAAAACTGTAGGTTTGAGTCAGACTCTAAACTAATTCATTCCTGCATGTCACGATTTACCGGTATCATTGGCATTATCATACTTCTCGGACTGGCATTTCTATGGTCGAACAACCGGAAAGCCATTAATATCCGTCTTGTCATTTCAGGCCTTCTGCTTCAGCTGGCACTTGCAATTTTCATACTTAAAGTGCCCCTGGGCCAGGATATTTTTGCCTGGCTGGGCAAGGTAATAAACAAGCTACTTGACTTTTCCCAGGAAGGAGCTCTTTTCGTGTTTGGCGATCTTATGAAGGTAACGGAGATACTTCCTCCGACTATCGCGAGTGCAGGAGTATTTCTTTTCACCCTGATACCCACGATAATATTCGTTTGTGTTCTTGTGGCGATGGCATATCACGTCGGTATCATGCAAAGGGTAGTTGCCGTGCTTGCCCGTTTCATGCACTGGGTGATGAGGGTGAGCGGGAGTGAGGCTTTGTCGAATGTAGCCAGTGCATTTGTTGGCCAGGTGGAAGCGCAGATCATGATCAGGCCGTATCTGGTGGGCATGACCATGTCGGAGCTTCTGGCATCGATGACCGGCAGCATGGCCTGTATAGCCGGTGGTGTTATGGCGGTTTATATTTCTATGGGCGTTCCTGCCTCATATCTGCTTGCAGCCAGTCTCATGGCAGCACCGGGTGCACTGGTGATCTCGAAGATTGTTTTTCCCGAGACACAGGAATCTGAAACAAAAGGAGTTGTAAAGCTCGAGGTCAAAAAGGAGCAAACCAATATTATGGATGCTATCTCTCACGGTGCAAGCGATGGAATGGCAATATCCATCAACGTGATAGCCATGCTTATCGGAGTAATTGCCCTTGTTGCGCTGGTGGATGCCCTTCTGGGTTACTTCGGACTTTTCCTGGGATGGACCGGTCTGTCGCTTGATTTCGTCGGTCTTGATGTGAACAACCTGAGGCTTAAAGACGTATTTGGCGCTTTCTTTTCACTTTTTGCAATCGTGATGGGTGTTCCGGTTGCTGAATCCTTCGATGTGGGTTCGCTGATGGGGACAAAAATGGTTATCAATGAGTTTGTTGCATATTCCGACCTGGCCCCGATGATCCACGCGGGAGCGCTAAGTCCGAAATCCATTGTAATAGCAAGCTTTGCCCTGTGCGGATTTGCCAATTTCAGTTCCATTGCAATTCAGCTCGGCGGGATAGGAGCAATGATCCCATCCCGGAAAGCTGATCTGGCCAGGCTGGGCTTCAAGGCAATGATCTGCGGAACCATGGCATCATATATATCCGCAAGTCTGGCCGGGATATTGATGTGAATAGCATTCTTTCGGTTTAGCATGGTAAATAGCGCCCGGTAAGTGGATATTTCGCGCAAATATTTCAGTAAAGATCCGTAAACCGACATTTAAAGACCTTTACCGGATACCCGGGAGTAATCCGGTATTGTATTGCGGAGAGAGGGGGATTCGAACCCCCGGTCCCGCGATTGCAGAACAACGGTTTTCGAGACCGCCGCATTCGACCACTCTGCCATCTCTCCTGAATTCAGCCTGTGAACAGCATCATAATTGCCGCAGCCTGCCTGGCTCCATATAGTCGATGGAAACGGGATGACAAAAATAATCCAAATTCTTTTGATAACAGTTTTTAATAGACTTATTTTGCATCTTTATCTAAAACCGGATATAACAATCTAAATACCAGTAACTGTGAAAATAATATCTAAATTCCTTTTGATCATGGGAGTACCTTGTCTGATAATGGCTTCATGCAATAGCCGGACCGATGAAAAATCCAATCCTTTTTTCTCGGAATACAACACTCCCTTTGATGTACCGCCTTTTGAAAAGATTCATGCAAAGCATTACATGCCAGCATTTGAAAAAGGTATGGAAGAGGGCAGGAAGGACATTCAGAACCTTCTGAGCAACAGCGAAGAGCCGAATTTTGAAAACACTATCGGCGCATTCGACAGGGCAGGCAAACTGCTGACTAAAGTATCTTCGGTATTTTTTGCCCAGGCATCGGCAAACACCAGCGATTCACTCCAGGCGATAGAAATGGAGATATCTCCCAGGCTTTCGGCTTATCAGGATGAGATTATTCTTAACCCGGAGCTTTTCAGCAGGGTAAAGCATGTTTATGATAATCAGGCTTCAGAATCGCTTAACGATGAGCAGAAGTTTATCCTTGAGAATCTCTACAAGGAGTTCGTGAGGAATGGAGCTAATCTGAGCGCGGTGGATCAGGATACACTCAGGAACATCAACCAGAAGCTGTCGGTTCTCGCGGTAAAGTTTAACCAGAATGTTCTGGCCGAGACAAATAACTACAAGCTATTTGTTGACAGGGAAGGTCTCGCGGGATTGCCTCAGTCAATAATCGATGCGGCTGCTGAAACTGCCAGGGCTGCCGGCAAGGATGGACAATGGGCTTTTACGACTCAGAGACCGAGCATCTTCCCCTTCCTTCAGTATTCGGAAAACAGGGACCTGCGCCGGGAGTTGTTCAGCGCTTACACTAACCGCGGCAATAACGGCAATGAATTTGACAACAACAAGATACTGGCCGATATTGTCAGGCTGAGGGCACAGCGTGCCAGGCTGCTTGGCTACAAGACGCACTCGCATCTTGTTCTTGAGCCCAGGATGGCCAAAAATCCCGAAAATGTTCTTGAACTGCTGAACAACCTGTGGTCAAAGGCAGTACCTGTTGCCCGGAATGAAGTTAAGGAAATGCAGAAGTTAATTGACAGCGAGGGAGGGAATTTCAGGCTTGAACCTTCCGACTGGTGGTACTATTCAGAGAAAGTTCGCAAGGCCAGGTACGATCTTGATGACAATGCTCTCAGACCTTATTTCCTGCTTGACAATGTAAGGGAAGGCGTCTTCACCTGTGCCAACAGGCTTTACGGGATATCTTTCTCACCTTTGACAAACATTCCTCTTCCTCATCCTGATGCAGAAGCATATGAAGTGAAGGAGGCAGACGGATCGCATATCGGAGTTCTCTACATGGATTTCCACCCGCGCGACAGCAAGCAGCAGGGAGCATGGTGCGGAGGATACAGGAGTCATCATATAGCTGACGGGAAAGCCGTTACTCCGGTCGTTACAGTGGTATGCAACTTTACGCGTCCTACTGCTGAGCTTCCTTCCCTGCTCAGCCTCGAAGAGGTAGAAACCCTGTTTCATGAATTCGGACACGCTCTCGAAGGCTTGTTCTGCAAAAATACCTACAACACTTCCTATATAGCATGGGACTTCGTGGAACTTCCGTCTCAGATCATGGAGCACTGGGTTACAGAACCCGAACTGCTTAATATTTATGCCCGCCATTATGAAACAGGTGAGCCTATCCCGGCAGAACTGGTGGAGAAGCTCGAAAAGAGCAAGTATTTCAACCAGGGCTTTATCAACACTGAGCTTCTTGCAGCTTCGCTTCTCGACATGGCATACTATACACTTGAAGCTCCGGCAGTGATCGATGTGCAGCGCTTTGAAAAAGAATACCTTGATAAGATCGGACTTATACCTGAAATTGTTTCCAGGTACAGGAGCACTTATTTCCTTCATATAATCGACGGGTACGATTCGGGCTACTACAGCTATACATGGGCTGCGGTTCTGGATAATGATGCCTTCGAGGCTTTTAAGGAAAATGGAGTCTATGACAGGGCTACCGCCGAATCGTTCAGGAGGAATATCCTTGAGAAAGACGGTACCATGGCTGCCATGCAGATGTATGTTAATTTCCGTGGTCGTGAGCCGCAGATTGAACCACTTCTGAGAAACAGGGGACTTATTTCCCAATAATGATCTTTTTCGGGAGGCCGGGAAATTCCGGCCTTCTTTTTTGTCAGGCTATGTTAAGGAGGATATTATGAAAAGCCTTTGCGGACTTACAGCTTCAGAGATAGCTGAACTGGGGGAATGCACGGAGAGGCACTCCCTGGCTATAGCCAACTGGCTTTACAAGGGCAAGCCGGGAGGGATGGAGCTTATTCCGGATGTGCCCCGGAAGCTAAAGGAGAAACTGAAGGACATATCCTTTCCCGGTGTCTTCGCCCCGGTTTCATCTCTTGAATCTGCCGACGGGACCGTGAAATTCCTTTTCAGGAATGAAAGCGGACAGGAATTTGAGACCGTTCTGTTGCGCGATGCGAAGCGGACCACCGTATGCGTGTCGTCTCAATCGGGCTGCAGGATGGGATGCCCTTTCTGTGCCACAGGGAAGTACGGTTTCAGGGGCGATCTGTTGGTCAGGGATATCCTGACACAGGTCCTTGCCCCGGGAATTGTAGGGAAAGTGACTCATGTGGTTTTCATGGGGATGGGAGAGCCGATGGACAATCTTGACATTGTACTCAGGGCTTGTGAAATCATGACAGCATCGTGGGGTATGGCAATAAGTCCAGGGAATATTACTGTTTCAACTGTCGGTATAACACCGGGTGTCAGAAAATACCTGGAATCATGTGCCTGCAATCTGGCGCTCAGCCTTTTTTCGCCATTCCCGGAGGAAAGGATGAGATCGGTTCCGGCTGAGAAGAGCTATCCCGCACGGGAAATAATCGAGATGATGAAATTAGCCACTTCATTGAAAAAGAGGAGGATGAGTGTTGCCTATATTATGATCAGGGGTGTGAATGATACAACTGCTCATCTTGAAGCGTTGAAAGGACTTCTTCACGGGAGCGGTATCAGAGTGAACCTGCTGCCTTATCACCAGCTTGAAGGCGACCTTAACATCTCCTCCCCGACGGAGACCATTAATAAATTCAGGCATGAGCTGGTAATTTCAGGCATTTCGGCATCTATCAGGAAGTCGAAAGGAGCAGACATAAGTGCTGCCTGCGGTCTTCTTGCCGCAGGACTCGGATAATCTCAGGCGTCCGGATTGATCAGCTGGAAAAGATGCTCATCCAGGTATCCTTCTTTCAGCCTGATCCAGTCATATCTTATCCCGGTTTGTTTGAAACCGGTTTTTATGAAAAGAGCCATACTTTCCTGATTATTCGACAGTATACTGCAGTGTAACTGATGAAGCCTAAGCTTCGTGAAGCTGTATTTAATCAGGCATTTCAGTGCCATTGTGGCAAATCCCCTTCTCCTGTATTCTTCGGCTGCAATCAGTATTCCCAGACCTGCCCTTCTGTGAAAAGGATCATAATCAAACAGGTCGATAGTGCCTATTGTTCTGTTATCGGTAACATGGTCGATCATAAGGCGCAGTTGCCCGGTCTCTTGGATATCTTTATGCGAATTCTCTATGTAGCGTTTGAGAGTAAACCTGGAGAAAGGCGCCAGAGTGTTGCTAATAAGCCAGTTTGCCATGTCGTTCTCCCATTCATACAGCAACTCCAGGTCTTCCGGTTCAAGGGCTCTCAAGATTATTTCCCCGTACTTCATCGAAATATATCAAGTATTAAGATAGCCGGTTTATCTGATGGAATTTACCTGCCTGATAAAGGCGTCATCAAAATCTTTCTTTACTTCGATCAGAGCAGCTTTAGCGTCGGCAATGGATCTGAATTCTCCCCAGAGATATTTATAGAATCCGTCGTCGTCGGCAACTATTTCCCTTACGCCTTTATATCCCGGGAATATCCGGTCAATATCGATCGGGCTCCTGGTTGCTTTCAGCTGGATGGAGTAAACAAGCAATGACTGCGTTGCTGTCGGTATTTTGACCGATTCACCATTGCTGGCAAGATTATTGAGTTCATACTGGTTGATAACATATGCGTTATCTAGTCCGAGTCCCTTCAGATAGCCAAGGTAAGTAACGGCATCCGACCTGTTGAAGAACACTCCGAGGGCATAGATATTTGCCGTATCTGTTTTTATGGTCCGGATAAACAGAATTTCATCCTTAATAAGGTTGCTGAAATAGGATGAAGGCAGAACATCTTTGGTTTGCTGTAGCACAATGCTGTATTTGATTGAGCTTGGCTGCCTCAGGTGTCTTGGAGTATAGACTTCATGCCTGAGCACCACCCCTGTTCTCGGGTTGACAATCCCGAAGGTAACCCTTCTGTTGTATTTTCTTCCCTCAGGGTTGTCTGTTCCGTCAGGATTGGTATTGACGGCAACGAAATTAGATTCGCCGAAAGATTTCTTAATGAATTTGTTGCCATCGATGCCCGATTGTGTGAAGTAATCAATCACAGCCTGTGCACGTTTATCTGCAAGTCTGGAGTTGTATTCGGTGCTCCCCTTTGAGTCGGTATATCCTGCAACCTCGATTGTAAGATCGGGGTATGTAATAAAGATATTTTTAATCTCTTCTAGCGTTTGTTTTGCTTCGTTGTTAAGATTATATTCGTCAAAGCCAAAGAGCACATTCTGTATTGAAAGAAATTCGCCGGTATATACTTTTTCGGGTGCAAGTGACGGGTTCACTGCAAAGTATGCTCCGGTATAGTAGAGTGGCAGGTTAAGTGAGATTGTGTCGGTATTATATCCATCGTGACTGATATATACCTCGTAGTCGCCGGGTTTTATATCGAATTTGAATGTGCCGTCGGGATTAACGGGGATATTCTGGATTACCTGATCGGTTTTGAGGTTTTTAAGTGTGATAAGAGAAAGCATCGGATTTACTTCCATCCCGTCCTCAAGGAGGATTGTTCCGGAGGCAGTTGTTATTTCATCAGCCGGATCGATACCAACTATTGAGTAGATGTTTCTTCGGTTTGATTTGTTGTCAAAATGGCTGGCAACGAATCCGGGAGCATTATTGTTCAGGATGAAATGGCTGTTTTCCTGCACTGTATTGAATGAGTAGGGCATCCCTACCGGTTGGGTCCAAAAGCCTCCCCTGTCCTGTGATCTGAATACGTCGTGGCCGCCCATGGTAATATGACCTACTGAGCTGAAAAGCAACGCGTTATTCTCAACATCAAAATATGGTGTGTCTTCGTCATAGGGAGTGTTGATGGTATTGCCAAGGTTAACAGGGGGTGCCCATGTTCCGTCAGCCTGCCTGGAAGATGACCAGATATCAAGATCACCCTCGCCGCCGGGCCTGTTGCTTGAGAAGTACATCGTCCGGCCGTCGGGTGTAATAAACCCGTGAGATTCCCAGTAGATGGAGTTAATCGGTTTGCCAACCGATTTTATTCTTGACCATGTGGTGTCGGTCCTTGTGCTGTAGTACAGGTTACCGTCGCCTCCGTCATCCAGGTAAATGATAAGTGTTTTTCCGTCGCCGGTAATTGAATTCGAGTAGAATCTGTCAAAACCGCCAAGCTGCCTGGTAATGTTTGAAGGTCTTCCCCAGGTCTTGTTTTTGTAAGAGCAATAGATTTGAGTTTCTCCTTCGTTTTTAACGGTAAAGATGAACACCGAGTCGTTTTTTGCAAGCACCGGGTTGCAGGCTCCTGGGTAGTCAGCCAGCCAGGGAGCAAAGTATTCTGAAATCACCCTTACCGGTCTTTTCTTCATTTCCATCGCGTAGCGGCAGTTACGGATCTGAAGATCCACAAAGTCCATCTGGTATGTATCGGAAGGTGACAGTCTTTTCTTTAGATCGTTCAGGTAGCTGAGTGCCTGTTCGAGGCTGTCGCTCCTCTGGAATGCTATTGCCAGATACAGGTAGGTGTCGAGGCCTGCCTTGTCACCAGTCTGCCTGTATTCCTTTTCATTTGATACAACACCTCCGGCAGCCTTTTTCAGGAGCACCAGGGCTTCATCATTCTTACCCTCAAGGTTAAGGTAGCATATCCCGAGTTTGGCTGCAAGATTGTAGTTGTCGGGATACTGTTTGAGCAAGGGCTCATACATCGAAGCAGCCTTATAGTAGTTTTCATCATAGAGATAATACATATCTGCATTTTTGAAAGCCCTCTGAAATTCCTTTAAAGGCATTTGCTGCGCGCTCAGGGCTGCAAAACCACTTAGCAGAACCGCGATGATGATATATTTCTTGAAGGGGAGAAAGTGTTTCATCTTATTGCAAATTATAAATGACAATAAATATATTACAAAACTGTAGAAAAATTCCGCGCTTTTAGCAAAAACTATAAAGAGTAAATTTAGTTATTTATTCAGAAGAATACTAATCTCTCTTACGAAGGCATCGCTGAAATCCAGGAATTCATTTCTCTTCATAGCTGTTTTTGCCTCCTCTGCAGTAGAATAGGTGCCATAAAGGTAATGATACATCCCGTCAATTTCTTGGGTCTCCCTCACACCCTTCAGCCCGCGGAATGTCGTATTGATATCCAGTGGCACGCTTGTAGCTTTCAATTGGATGGAATAGTATATTTTGCTGAATACATTATTTTCACTGGAGCCACGGGTAACTTTCTTGACAAATAGGTCAGCGGGATATCCAAGACTGATCAGCATGTCGCGGTGGGCATAGGCGTCATTTTTATTCTTGAAGACGCCTGTTGTGTATCTGTAGAAGAAGTCGTTCTCGTTGAAAAACACCCTTATATCGTCGACATGCTTGAAGTAACTGATATCAACCGGATTATAAAGCGCCATGACCTGCACTGTGTAGTAAAGGATACTTGTATCCTGCAGATCGCTGTCTGTCACATCATATACCCGCAGGTCCTTTATGAGAATACCTGGATCGATATGATCCACGACCGGGATATCCGACAAGTCAATCCTTTCACCAAGTGGCGGATTTTTGTCGAGGATTATATCATCAAGCCTTATCAGGCCCGGAGGCGTGGCAATTGCAATTGATGTATCCTGATGCTGAGAATAGTACTCGGGAGCAGTATAGATCAGGCGGTAGCTGCCGGGTGCAGTCATGAAGCTGTAATCTCCTGTAGAGCTCTCGGGGTATCCTGTATCGATGGTGTCGCCTGAAACCTTGTCGATAAGATAAATGGCATTGTTTTCATTGAATTCGGCAATGGTATCCTTCAGACTGTATTTTCCCGACAGCTCGTACACCCTGTTCAGTCTCTGGTTGGTAAGGGTAATATAGAAGATTTCCTTTTTCTTGTAATCGGTGTTTATTGAATAGAATCCATTCTCATCGTTATTGAAGGGCTGGAAGAACCTGTCATCATCAGTTGTGTTTACGGGGAAGCCAAGGTTCTCGGGAATGCTCCACGTTTTATCTTTTCCGCGGCTCCGGTAAATGTCGAATCCTCCCATGCCGCTGTGTCCTTCAGAAGAGAAGTACAGTATGGAATCATTAAAGGTTATAAAAGGAGTGTCCTCGTTATAGATGGTGTTGACAGAGGAGCCAAGGTTTACAGCGGGCCCCCAGTCGTCGGAAGCATCCTTTTCGGAAAGGTAGATATCGAGTCCTCCATATCCTCCGTCACGGTTACTTGTGAAATAAAGCCTTTTCCCATCCTGAGATACTGAGGCATGCGATTCGTAGTATTTTGTATTTATGTTCTTGTTAAGCTTTGTTATCGGAGTCCAGGAACCATTTACATACTGTGATGAATAGATATTCCCATCGAAATTGTCGGTTTTATACAGGAATAGGATGGTGCCGTCGCTGTTAAGGGAGCAGGACGAACAATCGTCTCCTGAATTGAGCTGGGAGTTTATTTCCACCGGAGCCTGCCATTTGCCGTTTATCTTTCTGGAGAACATGATAGCATTGATAATTCCCCTTCGTTCAGTGTAAACGATGGTGTTCCCGTCAAAACTGACTGCCGGGTTTTCATTCAGGGATCCCCTGCTGAACTGCTGTCCCAGCCTTTGCTTGCTTATCCTGTCAGGATCCTCCTGGTTGTTAATGGCATTGTTGCATGCCTCGATCTGCTGGTCAATGTAAGTGATGTTCTTCATTCTTGCCCTGACTTCGTTTTCCCCGGTCAGGCTTTTGAACTTGTTAAAGGTGCTGCGCGCTTTCTCAAGATCATTATTGATCATATATGCCTTTGCAAGAAAGAACCAGGAGTCGAGGGGAGCTCTTTTTTCCTTGAAGGAATTGATTTTAGCGTTGAAAGAAGAATTCTTCACAGCTGCCTCAAGATAGGGGATTGATCTTTCTTTTTCTCCCGGTATATTAAGGTAGCATGTGCCTATTTTATACTTTATGTTGTAGTTGTCATCTGTTTCAAGGAGAATGTAGAGTGGATTGGCAAGTTCCCATTCATCGTAGAGGTAACGCGACTCAGCCTCAGTAAAAATCTTTCTTTGTTCGGTTTTCGATTGCGCGGATGCAACAAACGAAAAAACTACCAGAAATATGAGCTGCAGTAGAACTTTAAATATGCTTTTCCTATCTCTAATCATCAAAACAAATATAACAAATTTGCAAAATATACTTCATCATGTCTTTTATTTTTATACGGCATAAAGGAATTGTGGTTTAATGTCGTTTGAAAGAACTTCAGACCTGTCCGGAACTGTAATTTCCGGGTGCTATGATGTTTAATCCGGTCTTTTTCATATTTGTCGAATCAATAATTATCAGGAAATTATGCATGAATGATTCTACTGTTGATAGGGATTTCTGTTGTTTATAGCTCTTCCAAGGGTTATCTCGTCAGTGTATTCAAGCTCATCGCCTACTGCCACTCCTCTGGCCAGAGTAGTCAGCAGGATGTCGTACTTGTTCAACCTGCGGTAAAGATAAAAATTGGTGGTATCTCCTTCCATGGTTG
The DNA here is from genome assembly GCA_034679225.1 of Bacteroidales bacterium. Taxonomy (GTDB): domain Bacteria; phylum Bacteroidota; class Bacteroidia; order Bacteroidales; family VadinHA17; genus LD21. The sequence continues at coordinate 35,604 of JAXDBC010000134.1, forward strand.
TACTCAGTGCCATGATCACCTCTTTGATACCTCCTTCCTTTACCTTTTCCTCGAGAGAATCAATCCACAGATCGGCAGGTCCTATTCCGTCGACTGGTGAGATCACACCTCCGAGAACATGGTAGATTCCCCTGAACTGCCGGGTGTTTTCAACAGCCATAACATCCTGGATGTTTTCAACGACACAGACTATTGAACTGTCTCTCCCGGAATCGCTGCAAATGGAACAGGTTTCCGAGTCGGATATGCTGTGACACGATTTGCAGTAGTGGATTTCACTACGAAGCTTAATAATACTTTCTCCGAATTTCTTCACTTCCCCCGGGTCCCTTTTGAGAAGGTTCAGGACAAGTCTGAAAGCTGTCTTTCGTCCGATTCCGGGAAGTGAAGCAAATTCATTGACAGCATTTTCAAGAAGCTTTGAAGGATATTCGGAGAAACTCATGGATGATTTTTCTGCAAAAGTAGCCCAATTATAGCCTTAAATTAAACCTTTTCCTGATTTTTTGTCTTCCTTTCTTTTTGTTATCCTTGCATCTTTATTCGTGAAAGCATGAACCCTACTCTGATCCTGCTGATTTTTCTGGCTTACACCGCCTTGTTGTTTGTGGTTACGTGGCTAACAGCCCGTAAGGCAAACAATCAGTCGTTTTATATAGGCAACAGGGTATCGCCCTGGTTCGTTGTGGCTTACGGAATGATAGGCGCTTCCCTTTCGGGGGTGACCTTCATGTCGGTACCCGGATGGGTTAAGGACACCCAGTTCAGTTATATGCTGGTGGTGTTCGGTTATCTCTTCGGTTACCTGGTGATCGCGACAGTGTTGCTGCCCTTGTATTACAGGTTGCGGCTGACATCGATTTACACTTATCTGGAGCAGCGCTTCGGTCATTTTTCATATAAAACCGGGGCTGCATTCTTCATTCTTTCCAGGGTTTTAGGTGCATCGCTCCGGATGTTTCTTGTGATCAATGTACTGCAATTATTTGTTTTCGATGCATGGAATATTCCCTTCTGGGTTAACGTATTGATTTTCATTCTGCTGATCATTATTTATACCCTTAAGGGCGGTATCAGGACCATAGTGTGGACCGATACCCTGCAGACCACATTCATGCTGCTGGCAGTTGTGCTGTCAGTGATTTACATAAGCAGGGCACTTGGAGAGCCGGTTTTGAAACTTGCCGGATCGGTATGGCAGAGCCCGATGTCGACCATGTTTATAACTGACTGGCATAGTGAAAGATTTTTTCTGAAACAGTTTCTGAGCGGTATGTTTATAACCATTTCCATGACAGGACTTGACCAGGAGATGATGCAGAAGAATCTGAGCTGCAGGAATCTCAGGGAAGCGCAGAAGAATATGTTCACATTCAGTGGAATAACCGTCCTGGTTAATTTCCTTTTCCTAATCCTGGGTGCATTCCTCCTGTTATATGCTCAGAGCAGGAATATAAGCGTTGCAATGAGTGATGACCTGTTTCCGACTATAGCTTTCAATTATCTGGGTCCGGTAGCTGGAATAGTATTTCTCATAGGACTTATTTCAGCTGCATTTCCGAGTGCCGATGGCGCCCTGACATCTCTTACCACATCGGTGAGCATTGATCTTCTGGGCCTGGAGAAAAAGGAGCACCTGACAGAGAAGGCAAAGACGAGGACCAGATATGCGGTTCACATCACTATCGCGGCGATATTCTTTATTTGTGTGCTTATATTCAGGGTGCTTAATGACAGGGCTATCATCGACAAGCTTTTCACGATAGCCGGTTATACCTATGGCCCGCTGCTGGGGATGTATACTTTCGGGCTCTTCACCAGGAGAAGTGTAAGGGACAGGGTGACTCCTCTGATTGCAATACTTTCACCGGTAATTTGTTACCTGTTGAGTACTTATTCGGAGGTCTTGTTCAATGGTTACAAATTCGGATTCGAATTACTGTTGGTGAACGGCTTCATCACCTTTATGGGCTTATGGTTTTTCAGCAGGAAGCCCCTTGCTGAAGCGGCCGGCAGATGAATTCCGGAAAGTAAAAAAGCAGGTTGATTGTCAGAAGCCGATTCTCTGCTGTCCGGTTGAGACATCGGTTTCTTCATCTTCCTCATCCTCTTCAGAGGGCTCCGGCTTAATAATAACAGTTTTGGTCCGGTAGGGTATGTTCCATGTTATGAAGTAGCTAATCCCGGCATTTGTCATTCTGCCTCCGTTCCCGTATCCCGGAACGGAAATGGGTTTAAGATGTTTTCCTCCTCCGCCTGAAAGAAGCAGTTTCAACCTTATTGTCCAGCCCATGCTGAAGTTTTTAAAGACCTCAGTTTTGACTCCCGGGGCAACTTCAATATAATGAGCGAACACTTTTTTAGCAGGTATTGATGAAAGCGTTTCGCCCCAGTAATTTTCATGCCTGAAGGCAGTGGTTCGCGAATCGAAAATACTCATGCCATATCTGAATCCAAGCCCTGCCCAGTATTTTCCCCCGGCCTTATCGGGTTTGAGGAGGTTAAGGTCAATGCCAAGCCGGGCAAAGGCTCCGCGGCTGTTATAGTCGTAATTGTATTGAGAGTACTTATAATCAGAGTAACCGCTTTCCAGGACATAAGTCATTTTTTCGTTCCTGTCATATGAAATAAAGCCCTCCATACTCATATTGTTCTTGTCGTTAAGATAGAAACCGGGTCCGATCAGGTCAAATCCGGCCCTGATCTTCAGCGGAAAGAGAACCGTATCCTGAGCCCTCAGACCCTGCATATCAATGATAAGGAGCAGGCTAATAAAATATACGAATATTTTCCTCATTCGCTGTTGTTACGTTATCGGAACTTTTATAGATATAAAATGAATCATTTTTGCAGAAGAACGTGTCGAGCCTGTGGTAAAAAGAATATCCGCACTCTTTTGAGATCAGATGGGGGTAGCTTGTATAGGTGAAACTGATCGTGTCGCTTACATCGTTTATTTTTATTACAAACGAACATGTTCCGGCAGAAGCATCAAGCGGCAGCAGGCAGGGCTGCACACCTGACTGTTTGTTATACAGCTTGTCCTGGATGCCTATACCGGTCACGGTAAGGCTGTCGGGAGTCATTTTTTCCTTGGTTTCGTTGCTGTAGAAAGTTGCCTTGAGAAAAGCGTTCGTCTCTTCGAAGCATGCTTCAGGGTTGCAAGAGATGAACACTGCCGGCAAGGCTGCCAGGAACAGGAATAATATGAATAGCCTATGTTTTATCCGCATATTATTTTGTATTTCAAACCTGCATGCCGGCTGTTTTCCTTTTCAGGAATGCTTCCGCTCCAGAGAGAGCAGCGTTTAATCCCATTGGATTCTTGCCTCCGGCGGAGGCAAGGAAAGGCTGGCCTCCGCCTCCTCCCTTAATTTCTCCGGATATTTCTTTTATTATTTCAACAGCGCTTAATTTCAGGCTGTCAACCAGTTTATCGCTTACCATTACAAATAAGCTGGCCTTATTGCCGATTGAGGCGCCGATTACCAGTACGGTGTTATCGGACGATTCGCGGACCTTGTAGGCTATGGTTTTAAGCATGTCTGCAGAGTCTGTATCAATGATACCTGAGATAAACCTGATGCCGTTTATAGTCTCAGCTTTGGCTTCCATCTGACTGATCATGGACATTGCTGCACCGGTTTCGAGTTTTTCAATCAATTTCTTAAGCTGAGTGTTCTCGGTTAACAGTCTTTCAACGCTTTCCCTGAAGTTGCCGGAACTTTTCAGTAATGCCGCAACTTCGTCGGCAGCATCGATTTTCTCATTCATATATTCCAAGGCTTTTTCAGCTGTCAGGGCTTCGATCCGGCGGATGCCTGCTGCAATGCCGCCTTCGGAAATGATCTTTATGATTCCTATTCTTCCTGTATTTTCGACGTGGGTTCCTCCGCACAGTTCGACCGAATCTCCGAATTTCACCACTCTCACGCTGTCTCCGTACTTTTCACCGAACAGCGCTATTGCTCCCATCCGGCGGGCTTCCTCCATGGGTACTCCTTCGGAGGCTTCACGGCTCACATTTTCCCTGACCATGCGGTTGGCTTCTTTTTCCACTTTTCTCAGCTCCTCCTTTGTGAGGCGGGCAAAGTGGCTGAAGTCGAATCTGAGGCGTTCGGGTGTTACCAGCGATCCTTTCTGTTCCACATGATTCCCAAGAACTTTCCTGAGGGCATGATGGAGAATGTGGGTGGCAGTATGGTTACAGGCTGTCATCAGCCGTTTGTTGAGATCCACAACAGCATGGAACATCTCATGGGGCGTGGATATTTTTCCATGACTGATGTGTATTATCGCGTTGTTTTCCTTTATGGTATCCGTGATTTCTATTTTTTGTGATCCTGAGACCAGGTATCCCGTGTCGCCCACCTGTCCGCCCGATTCGGCATAGAAAGGAGTCTTGTCAAGAATAATCTGGAGGCTTTCCTTTCCCTTGAATCTTATTGTCCTGTATTTGGTTATCAGAACATTATCCTCGGTTTGGTTGTACCCTGTGAATACTGTCTCCCCGGCCTCCCTTACTATAATCCAGTCGCCTGCTTCGACAGCAGCATCTTCCCTCGACCTGTTCTTCTGACCTTTCATTTCTTCCCCGAAGCCATCGATATCGGTTTTTATCCCCTTTTCCTTAAGTATGAGCCGGGTCAGATCGATGGGGAATCCGAATGTATCATAAAGCTCGAACGCGGATTTTCCCGGAAGGGTGTCGCTCCCTTCTTTTCTCAGCTCCTCGACTTTCTTCTCTATCAGTTTGAGACCTTTCCCGAGTGTTTTAAGGAAGGATGTTTCTTCCTCGAGTATCACTTTGGAAATATTGTCCATTCCAGTTCTGAGTTCAGGGTAGCTTTCCCCCATAGTATCGGCAAGGGCAGGGACAAGCTTGTAGAGGAAGGGCTCTTCCATCCCGAGGTTGTTGTAACCGTATCTTACGGCTCTCCGGAGGATTCTTCTTATCACATAGCCGGCCTTGTTGTTTGAAGGCATCTGGCCTTCGGCAATTGAAAAGGCAATTGCCCTGAGATGATCGGCGACAACCCGCAGGGCAATATCCCAGTTGTCCTTCACCCCGTATTTCTTCCCCGTGATTTCAGATATTCGCGAAATAACCGACTGGAATATATCCGTATCATAATTTGATTTCCTGCCCTGAACGACCATACAGAGCCTCTCAAATCCCATTCCGGTATCGACATGGCGAGCCGGAAGAAGTTCAAGTTTCCCGTTTGAGAGCCGGTTATACTGGATGAAAACAAGGTTCCATATCTCTATAACCTGGTGGTGTCCTTTGTTCACCAGTTCGTGCCCGGGAATCTTCTTTCTTTCAGCATCATCCCTGATATCCACATGGATCTCGGAGCAGGGTCCGCAGGGTCCGGTTTCTCCCATTTCCCAGAAATTATCCTTTTTGGAGCCGTTGAGAATCCTGCCTTCAGCTGAAGCGAAGCATTTATTCCAGCATTCAAATGCTTCATCATCCCTGGGAACATTTTCTTCGGGGCTTCCCTCGAACACTGTTGCATACAGCCTGTCTTCCTCCAGCCCCAGTTCTTTCACTAGGAATTCCCATGCCCAGTCTATTGCTTCCTTTTTAAAATAATCGCCGAATGACCAGTTACCAAGCATTTCGAACATGGTATGATGGTAAGTGTCATGTCCAACCTCTTCAAGATCATTGTGTTTTCCCGATACCCGAAGGCATTTCTGGGAATTTGCCACTCGGGGGCTTGCAGCTGACTGGTTGCCCAAAAAAATATCCTTGAACTGGTTCATGCCTGCGTTTGTAAACATGAGAGTCGGGTCATTCTTTATGACCATGGGTGCTGAAGGAACAATAAGGTGTTGTTTTGACTTGAAAAAATCAAAGAATAATTGTCTCAGTTCGTTGGATTTTAATGGGATCGGCATGGAATTATACAATAATTAACAAAAATTTGAGTTGTAAAATTAATTTATTTGTATAGATTTGTCAATTCCAGCAAAAAAAACCGGGGTAGTTAATGTTCAGACGAAAATACTTTCTTGATCCCATAGATTTGCAATACAAGCGGGTGAGGCTGGCATGGAAGGGTAAACTTATAAGATTTATTCTTTTCATGACCGCTGCAATTGCCGTAACTATTCTCTATACATCTGTTTTCAACAGCATGTTTGGTGCTCCTAAGGAAAAGGCCCTCAAGCAGGAGATCGAAAATCTCAGGTTGAAATATTCAATTCTGGAAATGAGCATCGAAAATGCCCTTCTTACATTGGGTGATCTGGAGTTGTCGGACGGCAATCGCTACAGGCCTGTTCTCGAGATGGATTCCGTACCCGCTTCAATCCGGAAAATGGGAACCGGGGGTGTCAGCAGGTATGATGAGCTGGAAGGTTACGATAATACACCGCTTCTTATGAGTACCCGCGGAAAGGTTGATGAAATAAAGAACCGCGCGGCGGTCCAGCTTGAGTCTTTCAGAGCTATTGAAGCACAAAAGGATGAATGGAAGCGCCAGATGGAGTATCTTCCTATGATAAGTCCGGTTAACGTGATTTACCGCCTCGGTGACGGTGTCAAGTTCAGGGAAAAGCATCCTGTACTGGGGACGCCTCAATGGCATCACGGGCAGGATTTCAGTACTCCTCACGGTACAGAGGTGTATGTAACCGGATCTGGAACTGTGATCGATGCAGGATGGAACGGCGGTTTCGGCAACTGTGTGGTTATAGATCACGGGTATGGTTTCCGTACAACCTATGGTCATCTCAGTTCCATTAAGGTAAGCAAAGGACTGAACGTCAAACGCGGTGACCTGATCGGGCTGAGCGGAAGCACAGGCACCTCATCGGGTCCTCACCTTCATTACCAGATTGACCTCTTTGGTCAGCACAAAAACCCTCTCTATTATTTCAATGACGATCTGACCGAAGACGAGTACTTCGACATGATCCAGACACTTACATCTCATTCCAGTCTGAGGTAACAATCAGGGGAATTTTGTCCTGCCGATGCCGGTTCTTTTCACCGGCCGGGTTTTAATTATATAATGAAATAATTATCTTTGCCTTGTCATGAGGAAGCCGAAATACAAATTCAATCCGGAATCGCTGAGTTTTGACAAGATAAGCCTTGGAGTCAGGGATATTCTTCTCAGGACACTTGCAATCCTGATTGGCTCTGTAATTGTCGCCGTCGTTTTCAATTTTCTTTATGGCATTTTTTTCGATACTCCCAAGGAGAAAGCTCTCAAGAGGGAGATTGAGCAGTTATCGCTGCAGTATGACATTGTTCACAGGGAAATGGCCAATCTTGAGAAAGTTATCGAGCATCTCCAGGAAACTGACGATAACCTGTACAGGACAATATTCGGGGCAGAACCTATCCAGTCTACCCAAAGGCAGGCAGGGATTGGAGGTGTCAACAGGTACGATGAACTTGAGGGTTACAACAATTCAAAGCTGGTTATCGAGACTGCCAGGCGTCTCGACGGCATCAGAAAGACGGTATATGTCCAGTCAAAGTCGTTCGATGAGCTGATACTCATGTCGAGGGAAAAGGAGGATATGCTCCGGTCGATCCCGGCAATAATCCCGATCTCGACCAAGGACCTGACCAGAATAGCTTCGGGTTTCGGCTTAAGGATTCATCCTATTTACAAGATCAGTAAATTTCATGCAGGAATGGATTTCACGGCGCCTCTCGGCTCTGAAATATATGCTTCGGGTGACGGGACAATAGAATCGGTGAATTCCGGAAAGAGGGGGATGGGCAACTATATTGTCATCAACCATGGCTTCGGTTACAGCTCCGTTTATGCTCACCTCGACAGCTTCGCCGTAAGGGCCGGCCAGAAGGTTCACAGGGGCGATGTGATAGGTTATGTTGGTGATACCGGCCTTTCAATTGCACCCCATCTGCATTATGAGATACTGCTGAACGGGCAGCATGTCGATCCTGTCAATTACTTCTTTAATGATCTTTCAGCAGCCGAATACGAAGAAATGATCGAGATTGCCTCAAGAACGGGACAGTCGTTCGATTGATGATATCACAATACCATGCCGTACAGGGAGAAGAAAATTGAGAAACTCTATTATTCCATAGGGGAGGTTTCCAGAATGCTTGGAGTTCCGGTTTCCACAGTAAGATTCTGGGAAAATGAATTCAGGATACTGAAGCCCATGAAAAACAAAAAGGGCAACAGGATGTTTACCTCAAGAGATTTGAAGAATCTTAAAATCATTCATCGCCTTCTGAAGCACGAGGGCATGACAATTGCCGGGGTAAATAAGAAGCTGTCGGGAAAATGGGAAGAAACCGACCGTGTCTATGAGATCGGGGAATCGCTGAAACGGATAAGGAGTCTTCTTGTTGAATTACGAGATAGCATCTGAGATGAAAACCGGGGAATTATGTTCATATCTCGATGCTGTTGTTCCGCTTTCACTCCAGGAAAGCTATGATAATTCGGGACTTCAGGTTGGCCGGCAGGAAAAGGAGATAGAAGCAGCCCTGATTACGCTTGATGTCACGGAGGAAGTACTGGAAGAAGCGGTCAGCAAGGGCTGCGGACTGATCATTTCGCATCACCCTGTTATTTTTAAAGGACTTAGAAAGCTTGCCTGGAGCAGCCCTGTGGAAAGGATCATAGCCCGGGCGATCAGGAACGACATTGCAATCTACTCAGCACATACCAACCTCGATATGCTTGGCTCCGGAGTCAGCAGAAAACTTGCTGAAAAACTGGGATTGTCAGATATCAGTGTACTTCAGCCACTTGAGGGAAGGCTGTTGAAACTGGTAACATTTGTTCCGTCTGAACATCTCGGGAAGGTCAGGAATGCAGTTTTTCAGGCTGGTGCAGGATATATAGGGAACTATGATTGTTGCGGCTTTGTAGTTTCGGGAAAAGGCAGTTTCAGGGCAGGCGAGGGGACAAATCCTTTTGTGGGAGAGCAGGGAGAGATGCATTTTGAGAACGAAGAAAGGTTTGAAACCGTTTTGTTTTCACATTTGAAGGGAAGGGTAATTAAAGCTTTGCTTGAGGCGCATCCATATGAGGAAGTGGCTTATGACCTGTACCGGTTGGAGAATGATAATACTGATCTGGGCCTGGGTTGTTACGGGTATCTTCCTGAGGCTATAAGTGACAGGGATTTTCTTGCACTTGTTGCTGAAAAACTTCAGTCGGGCGGCTTGCGCCATTCAGCTTTAAATGGTACCAGCATCAGGAAAGTGGCCGTCTGTGGCGGATCGGGATCGTCACTTCTCCGCGACGCGATAGCATGCAGGGCTGACGCTTTTGTAACGGGAGACATTAAATATCATACATGGTTTGAAACTGACAACAAGATACTTCTGGCTGATTGCGGACATTTTGAAAGCGAAAAATTCGCCGTTGAAGTTTTGCACGATCTAATTATTAAAAAATTCCCTAAATTTGCACTCCGGTTTTCTGAGACAAATACGAATCCGATAAATTATCTGTAAAATGGAAAAACCAAAAACATATGAAGCTGAGATTTCTGTAGAGGAGAGGCTTAGGGCACTTATCAGCCTGCAGCTGGTGGATTCAGAAATAGACAAGATAAAAACACTTAGAGGGGAGCTTCCGTTGGAGGTTCAGGATCTTGAGGACGAAATTGCAGGACTTGAGACGAGGCTCGGAAACCTTAGGGAAGATGTGGTCAATCTCGAGAAATCCATTTCAAAGAAGAATCAGGAGATCGCTGAAGCTGAATCGCTGATAAAGAAATATGAGGAGCAGCAGAAGAATGTAAGGAATAACCGCGAATATGATTCCCTGTCGAAAGAGATTGAGTTCCAGAATCTTGAAATAGAGCTCTTCAACAAGAAGATCAAGGAATTCAGTCTTCAGATGGAAGAAAAGAAACTGGTGATAGCTGATTCTGAAGCTACACTCGGCGACCGTCAGTCGGATCTGACCATTAAGAAGGCTGAGCTTGAAGAAATTATTTCCGACACCCAGAAAGAGGAAGAGGGATTATACACAAAGTCGGATGAAATCCAGAAGAAGATTGAAGACCGCCTGCTCACCGCTTACAAAAGGATACGTTTCAATGCAAGAAATGGCCTCGCGGTCGTTCCTGTCCAGAGGGATGCCTGCGGAGGATGTTTCAACCAGATACCGCCTCAAAGGCAGCTTGATATCCGTTCGCGCAAGAAAATCATAGTCTGCGAGTACTGCGGCCGTATTCTCGTTGATGATGAGATCGTCAGGGAAAATTCGGAAGAAAAAAAGCAGGCCTGATTATCCTATACCAGTATTCCCTTCCTGATCCCCTTTTTCCTGTCACGGCAGGCATGGCATAGCCTTTCAGTTCATGCACGCGGCTTTTTGTGCATCACGTAAATTTGCTAATTTTACGTCAGTAACTATCTTATTCAGCCAGCAATGACAACAGAGGAATTTCGCAAGTCGGTAGCAGAAGGTATTCCTGAATCGCTTCCCGAGCCTAAACCTTATGACGACAATGTAAATCATGCGCCCAGGCGTAAGGACATACTCAGTCCCGAAGAAAAGAAGCTTGCTGTAAGAAATGCCCTGAGGTATTTCTCTCCGGAGTTTCACAGGATACTGGCCCGGGAGTTTGCTTCTGAGCTAGCTGCCAGGGGAAGGATTTATATGTACAGGTTCAGGCCGGATTATGAAATAAAAGCCAGGCATATCAGTGAGTTTCCCTGCAAATCTGTTCATGCCGCGGCAATAATGCTGATGATATCCAACAACCTTGATGAAAGGGTTGCCCAGCATCCCCATGAACTGATTACCTATGGAGGCAATGGTGCGGTATTTCAGAACTGGGCTCAGTACCGTCTGACCATGAAATACCTTTCTGAAATGACCGATGAGCAAACCCTTGTAATGTATTCCGGTCATCCCATGGGGCTTTTCCCTTCGCACAGGGATGCTCCGAGGGTTGTTATTACTAATGGTATGGTTATTCCCAATTATTCATCGCGGGATCACTGGGAGAAATTCAATGCCCTTGGTGTTTCGCAATACGGTCAGATGACAGCCGGATCGTATATGTACATAGGTCCGCAGGGTATTGTTCACGGAACAACGATAACCATTCTTAATGCCTGTCGCCGGATTGGGAAAAATGAACACAGGGATGGCCCCATCTTATTTGTATCATCGGGCCTGGGAGGAATGTCAGGAGCCCAGCCCAAAGCGGGTAAAATTGCAGGTGTCATATCAGTGATTGCCGAAATCAACCCATTGGCGGTCAGGAAGCGTTTTTCCCAGGGTTGGGTAGATGAAGTGATAAGCGATCTGGACCGGCTTATACTTAGGGTCAGGGAAGCAAGGAAAGAAAATGCAAATGTTTCCATTGCATATGGCGGGAACATTGTCGATCTGTGGGAACGTCTGGCAGATGAAAATATCCGGGTTGATATCGGTTCCGATCAGACCAGTCTCCATAATCCATGGGCAGGCGGCTATTATCCCGCGGGTGTATCATTTGAGGAATCGAACAGGATGATCTCAGAGGATCCCGTCAGATTCAGGGAACTTGTAAAGAAATCGCTGAGGCGCCAGGTTGAAGCCATAAACAGACATTGTGAACGAGGAACCTATTTTTTCGACTATGGAAATGCCTTTTTGCTTGAAGCCTCCAGGGCGGGAGCTGATATATTGAAGCCTGACGGAAGCTTTAGATATCCGTCGTATGTTGAAGATATTATGGGACCTATGTGCTTCGATTACGGGTTTGGGCCCTTCAGGTGGGTTTGCTGCTCTAATGATGAAGCAGACCTTGAGAAGACTGACAGGATAGCATATGAAACCCTCGAACGGATAATGCTTAAAGCTCCTGATGAGATAGGGCTTCAGATGGCTGACAATATCAGGTGGATAAGGGAGGCAGGCAGGAACAGTCTGGTGGTGGGTTCCCAGGCCAGGATTCTGTATGCTGATTCGGAAGGAAGAATTGAGATTGCAAGGGCCTTTAACAAAGCAATAGCCCGTGGCGAGATTTCTGCACCTGTGGTAATTGGCAGGGATCATCACGACGTATCCGGTACTGACTCACCTTACCGCGAGACTTCCAATATCCGTGACGGTTCGATGTTTACGGCCGACATGGCTGTTCACAATGTTATTGGCGATTCATTTCGCGGAGCAACATGGGTCTCGATTCATAATGGGGGAGGAGTCGGATGGGGCGAGGTTATCAACGGCGGTTTCGGGATGGTACTCGACGGATCGCCGGAAACGGAACGCAAGTTGTCAATGATGCTTCACTGGGATGTGAACAACGGAATTGCCCGAAGAAGCTGGGCCGGAAACGATGGAGCCTTATTCGCTCTTGAAAGGGAGATGAAACGGACGCCCGGACTTGAGATAACAGTCCCGTATCATGCAGATGACAATGTTATTGATGAAGCTTTGAATGCAGTTTAAATCAGGCGGATGTTTTACCAAGCAGGACGACAGCCATGGCAACCACGCCTTCCTCTCTTCCTGTAAAACCCAGTTTTTCAGTTGTAGTGGCCTTGACAGAGACTCTCTCCGGATCAATCATCAGGATAGCTGATATTATTTCCTTCATTTTATCTGAATGGGGAGCTATCTTCGGCTTTTCGAGACATACGGTGGAGTCGATGTTTATAACATGGAATCCGTCTTTCTGAATAAGCTTCAGTGTATTCCCGAGCAGGATGGTGCTTCTGATATCCTTGTATCTCTGATCGGTATCGGGGAAATGATAACCGATATCCCTGAGTCCTGCTGCTCCCAGCATGGCATCGCAAATGGCATGAAGCAGGACATCCCCGTCTGAATGGGCAGGACATCCGCGTTCAGAGGGTATTCTGACTCCTCCGAGCCATAGGTCAAGACCCGGTTCGAGGCGGTGAAAGTCGATACCCTGGCCTATCCTTATATTCATTATTCCTTAGATACCGTTTCTTTGAAGAGCCTGGATGTCGAATGCAAGCGAGAACCTGAGTGTTCTGGCAAGCGGATGGTTCGTCACTGTCGGCATCAGGTAGGAAAAGTCGATGGTAAATCCCTTGAGTTTGAATCCTGCTCCGGCAGTGAAATATTTTCGGTTTCCCTTGCTCTCGTTCTCATGGAAGTATCCTGCTCTCAGGGCAAACTGGTCACTGTACCAATATTCCAGTCCGATTGATACCATCCACTCACGTAATTCCTCTTTGAAACCACCGGGGGCATCATAAAACGACTGGAAAATTGCAACAGGAACGGAAACATTCGGATCTTTTCCAGCGATTATGCTGTCGGGGTTGTGGGAACTGTATTTAGGTGGTGTCGGTACAAGAAGCTTGTTAAAATCCAACGCAAGGCTAAGCTTGTTGAATTCATCAAGTTCGATGGTGCCTGATCCGCCAAGCCGGAGGTTCATAGGGATGAAGTCTGCAGCCATATCCTCGTCGGAGTAACTCATTTTAGAGCCTATGTTTGAAAAATTGATACCCAGGCCAATCTCACCGTCCTTCCCGAACATGCTGACACTGTTGTTGTAGTATCCGGAAACATCGGCTGCAAAAGATGTACCTGCCTTTGTGGGAACGCCATGAGCATAGGATCCGCCTGTCATGTTGGAATAGATATACCTGAAAACAACTCCTCCTGAAAAGTTTTCACTAAAAAGTCTTGAATAGCCAAGATCCAGCCCGAATTCATTTGGACTGAAGGTCATCTCATGGTTGCCGAAATCGTCGGTAAAAAATACATCGCCAAGTGATGAATACAAAAGGCTTGCACTTATAACCTGTTTGCTGTCAATTCTATAGTAACCGGCCAGATATCCGATGTTCATATCCGGTACAAGATTCCTCAACCATGGTGAATATGAAATGCCGACACCTGCATTCCCGTCAATAAAAGCATACTTTGCAGGATTCCAATGCTGACTGTAAACATCCGGAGATGTGGCAACTCCTGCGTCACCCATTGCACCGGCTCTTGAATCCGGTGAAATTGTCAATACCGGTACCATTGTACCGATGTTATTCAGTTCCTGAGAATGCAAGAGGGAATTTAGTGGGAAAAGTATTAGAGAAATTATTGACAGGGTAATAGTTTTCTTCATATTTTATATGTATTGAAAATGCAAATATAAAACAATTATTTTGCCGACTTATTGTGCAGTTGTTAATAAATGATCATTCTTCCTGAAATAGTGGCAGTTTCACCGTTTTTAGAGACGATTCTCACGGTATAGGGGTATATTCCGCCGGGCAATTTCTGCCCGCCTGAAGAACGGCCGTCCCAGATAATTGGATCAAGCTGGTAACCTGTTGATTCAATTGATGTTGGCAGTATTTTAACAAGCTGGCCCTTAACATTGAAAATCGACACGCTAACCTCAAGTATGCCATCGGGTCTGTTGTGCTGAAGGCTGATCCTTGTGTCTTCTCTGAATGGATTTGGATAATTGATCAGGTTTCTGAGAACAAGCTTTTGTTCATCAGCGACGATGAAATGAATAGTTTTTTCAGATGAATTGTTGAAATTATCCCATGCCTTCAGGGTGAGGCTGTGGTATCCCGGGCTTAATCCCGGGATAGGATACATAACAGTCCCGGAACTGTAACTACCGATGTCATTCCGGAAATAACCGTTCAGTACAACCGGGGATGACTTGTTTCCATCAAGCCAGAAAATAAGGTCGTGCCCAATACCTGTCCCGGCAATGTTTATCCCTCCTGTATCTTCGATCCTTGCAAGGAGTACCGGATTGCTTCCTGCCATCCCGCCGTTTCGGAAAAGGGTGTCGTTCAGGAACAGCCTGATGTTGGGGCCGGTCTCATCGCTGATGCCGGACTTGCTGAAACCTCCGGTAACGATGTCTGTGAAACTGCCATTCATCTCAGTTAATCCGTCTGACGCGTAGTAAACTATTTTTCCCTGACCGGGGGCATAGTCAATATCCCGTGGGACAATGAAGCTAAACCGGAATCTGCCTTTTCCCGTTTTGGTTTTACCGGAAAAAAGGATGGCAGTTCTTTCTGTAAAGTCCATTTTTTGGCCTCCGTCATTTGCAAGGGTTTCATTCAGCACTGGTTTTCCGAAAACGGTCATTGAAACGATACCGTTGAAGCTTTCTGCCTGATTCCCTGAGATATTTTCCAGATGTCCCGAAATTGTTACCAATGAAAGAGCTTTAAGCGTATCGGCATATTCTGCAACAGGGACATTATTGATTGAATCTGTCACCACCCTGCCTCCCCATGGCCATGCAAGCCTTAAGGCCGGATCGCCGAGCAGCATGAAATTTCTTTTGTTGGTATTTGATCCTGACATGTATTTTGCTGTTCTTATTATGTCGCCCAGCCTCATGGATCTGCCCTCTTCATCCCTGTTGAAAGCGCTTTCAAAGATATTCCTGTTCAGGATATAATTGGGTGCGGAATATACAAGCCTGGTGGTTGACATCAATGCAATTGCCCCGCCTCCGGGATGAAACAGGATTTGTTCTCCCGACGACTGTTTCTCTACCACTGTAGCTGTCAATGGGTTTGATGAAATATCATCGAAGCGGCTAAATTCGCAGGTGGCGGTTATAAAGAGAGGCAGCTTCTCATTGTTTCGCCAGCTCGTAATATCTTCGGGTGTTAGGATTCTTTCATGGGCAAGGCTGGTTTCGTTTCCATGCCCGATATAGTTGACAATAAGTGCTCCTGAATTTATCCGGTCGTTTATTGCCCTTGTGGCGTCAGGATAGAACTGGCCGGTTGATGTCGTTACCTGCCTGAAAGCATCAATATAGATCTTGTCAGCAACAGCCCAGGGGGCCCGTTCTTCTGCTGTTGCAGCAAGTTTCTCGGTATCAGACATATGAATATTCGCATCCTCGTCGTCCGCGATAAAGCAGAGCACATTTTTCCAGTCAGCCTTATCCATTTCCTTCATGTAGTTTGCTATTTTCTTAACCACTATCCGGGCTTCGGCAGTATCCGAAACGGGTAACCTTCCAATTCCAATATCTTCGCTTCCTGTTTCCTCTCCTTCACCGTAGTCGAGCAATCCGAAAAAATCATCAGATGTGAAAGAAGAGACAGTGACATTGGAATTTTGTGTCTGGTAAGTAGGGATGAAGCTTGTATTCCCGGGTGGAGGAGTCATGTTGTCATACGACCCGTCGCCGAACAAAAGCAGGTATCTCAATTCGCGTTCGCTGTAATTTTGTTGCAGATACTTCATTCTCAAGAAATTTCTGATGGCAACGATGTCGGGAATACCGCCTGAGAACTCGTTGTATATCTGCTGTGGTGTTGTTACCAGAGTCTCCAGGCCACTGTCCTCCCTGTGAAGTTCCGCCAGGATCAGGGCATAATTATAGAACAGGGGGTGAACGACTATTATCATATCTGCCTCTGACGAGCTGTGAAGGTTCTGGTTGGGAAGCTGAGCGGTATTGATGTCAGGGATTATAGCCTTATCAGGACTGAAGGCAATGAATGTTTTCAGGGAATCGGTTTTGCTTGTGAACCTTATTTCATTAGCACTGAATGTGTGTCTCATTTCCACCGGTGCTGCAGGGTCGCTTACATCCCAGATGACTGCATCGCCGGATGGGGCAGATAATACGAATTCCGTGACTGAGTCTTCGCCAACCGACCGGGAATCGGTAAAAGAAGAAAACTTCCCGTTGAAATTATTCTTTTTTCGCCCCTGAATAAGGATATAATCGATCCATCCCCTTGCCGATATTTCCCCGTTATTTGAATATGAAATTCCGAAAACCGGCTCTGACGTACGGGGATATGTTTCTCCGGTCATTTCAGCTGTTCTGGCATAAATACCCGTGGTTGATGAAATATTGACACCATCGACATCAAGGCTTGAAAGCCCGGATACTGCATCACTGAAGATAAAACTTGTTGTTTTTGAGGCTCTGGCAAGTACTCTGATTTTATATCTGATCTTTTCGCTTGTCAGGATATCGCTAAACCCCGGATTTATTTCAATTTTTCTTCCGGCTCCGGTTGGCTGATACCATTCCCTGCCGGAGTGAAGTATGTTTTCTGATTCAATATCATGAACGAACAGGGCGTCCGATGATTCGGAAAGAATGTCCGGCTGCCGGGAAGGCAATTCCGACATTTGTATTCTTTTACCCGGAGTCAGTCCCGAGCTTAAGAAATAAAAAGACGTATCAGAATAATAATGCCTTTGGTGAGAGAACTCATCCGAAGAATGATCGTACAGCCATCTGCCGGTGCCTTTACCATAGAACAGAAGATAGTCTCCCTCATTGAAAATCCCGTCGCTGCCCGTGTTTGTAAAAATTGCTATTTCTTCAAGGTCGTCGGGATGAGAGCCGTCGTTGTAGAAGGACAATTGGCCGTGGTTGTTGCCGAATATCCTTGGATTTGAAGGAAACTCGAGTCCGATGTTCTTAAGTGTGGAATAATCAATTCTGTATATATTGTCTTCAGTAACGGGGATTTTGAACCATATTCCTGATGCAAGTACGGATGAATGAGCATATTCCTGTGAAATTCCGGGTACGCTCAGGATAGTAAAGAAGATGGTCAGGCACTCTATTTTGAGAAGATTTCTCATTATGACAGACAAAGATAGAAATGTAGTTAAGGTTTTTGGTTTATTTTGCAGATTGAAATATGTTGTGAAGGAAATTACAAAGGTGCATAAACTTTTGCGACCTGATTCCAGATGAAAAGAGCCACCCGGGTCATATTATTGCTTTTAATTGTGTTTGGTGAAACGGCACAAAGCCAGGAAACCTGGTACGGACCGGGTTATCAGACCATGGTGATGAATAATCCTGCCTTTGCCGGGAGTGAGTACGACGGGACCATGAGGCTGTCGTATATGAATTTCTATCCGGGGCACAATTATAATTTTCATTCTTTTTATATTTCCTATGACTCCTATGTGGAATCTCTTCACGGTGGTGCGGGAATATTCCTGGCCAATGATCACATAGGGAATATCATGAACGATCTGAGAGGCGGACTGACTTATTCCTATTTTCTTCAGGCAGGAAGGGATCTTTACCTGAACGGAGGTCTGTCGGCATCTTTTTTCAGGCGGGGATTCAGTTTCAGTGATGCAGTGTTCCCTGATCAGATTGATGCAATGGGGCGAATTACCCTTCCCGGAAACGACCTTACCGACAGTCAGAACCGGACAGTATTCGACGTGGGAACGGGAATGATGTTCATTTTTAAAAACATTGCAGGCGGACTGGCTGTTACGCATCTGTCGCGGCCCGATCTTAACGGAAAGGGATCTTCTGAACAAAGACTTGAGAGAAAACTTTTTATTCATCTTACAGCGGATTTTGGACTAAAGGGATGGAGCCAGTTAAGGCTGGTCCCGGCAGGGAGTTTTGAAATGCAGGGAGATTATCATTCATTGACGGCAGGGATGGTGGTTGAGAGCAATTATCTGTCGGTCAGCGCTATGTTTATCAAGGGAAACTCATTCGGGCTTGATTGTCAGGCCGGATTTGCAGTAAAACTTGAAAGGATGTCGCTTTTTTACAGTTACAGGTTCAATATTGCTTCAGAAAACCGGGCTATGCCATTTTCACTGATGCATCAGACCGGTCTGAATTTCAGTTTCAACAATGTTGAAAAAAGAATTAAAGGGAGAACAATAAATGCACCTGATACGTAGTTATATTGGTGTCCAAAAAAATATTAACGGAGAACGTGTTGAGGAAAATTCTTGAATGCATTTAAATTAATGAGTTATGTATAGATTTAGGATGTTGTCGATCATGTTGATTTCGGCTCTGGTTCTCTTTTCATGCAAGGGGGGCAAGAGGGGCGATTCAAATGTATCACCTACTACAGGGTGGAATTACAATGATCCTGACAATGGAGGCTTTGAAGTTGCCATCGGCGCCGAGCAGAAAACCGGACCTGGCCTTGTACTTATAGAAGGCGGCCGCTTTACAATGGGACGTGTTGAGCAGGATGTGATGTTCGACTGGAACAATATTCCCAGGACAGTCACAGTATCTTCATTTTACATGGATGAGACTGAAGTAAGGAACGTCGATTACCGTGAATACCTGTTCTGGCTTAAGAGAGTTTACAAGGATTATCCTGAGGTATTCAGGAGGGCACTGCCTGACACACTGGTTTGGCGAAGCCCGATGGGATTCAACGATCCTTACGTCCAGTATTATTTCCGGCACCCTGCCTATAACAACTATCCTGTTGTAGGCGTAAGCTGGGTTAAGGCAAATGATTACTGTCTATGGAGAACCGACAGGGTAAATGAGCAGCTTCTTATTGACGAGGGCGAACTCAACCCCGATCCCAACCAGCTTAATGAAAAGAACTTCAATACCGAAGCCTATCTTGCAGGCCAGTATGAAGGAGTTGTAAACAGGTTAAGGGAGAGTCTGAACCCCAATCAGACAGAAAGGCGCACAACCTTTGAGGATGGCTTGCTTCTTCCTGCCTACAGGCTTCCGACCGAAGCCGAGTGGGAGTTTGCTGCATACGCTCTCAGGGGCAACACTTATCAGGAACGCATTTATGAAAGAAGGATCTATCCGTGGGATGGTCATAATGTAAGGAACGCAGCCAAGAAATACCGCGGTGAGATGATGGCCAATTTTGTTCGAGGAAGGGGTGACATGATGGGAGTAGCCGGAAGTCTTAACGACAACGGAAGCATAACTACCGACGTAAAAGCTTACTGGCCGAACGATTATGGTCTTTATTGCATGGCAGGCAACGTTAACGAATGGGTTCAGGATGTTTACAGGCCTATGACATCCCAGGATGTTGATGGTTTCAATCCATACAGGGGCAACGTGTTTACTGACCTCAGACGGGATGCCAACGGGCAAGTGGTTGCCAAAGACCGGCTCGGACGGCTTTATATCGATACCGTCAAGGATGCGGACGTTGCAAACAGGTATAATTATCAGAGAGGCGACTACAGGAATTACAGGGATGGGGATCTTGCATCATCCATTGTGAGCGGTTCCGACTGGACCGTTGATGACAACAGGCAGGGATCGTCAAGGATGTATATCCAGGAAGAAAAGGAATATTATACACTCATAAATGATAACGCCAGGGTTTACAAGGGTGGTTCATGGAAAGACAGGGCATACTGGTTGAATCCGTCCACGCGCAGATTCCTCGATCAGGAGAGCAGTCGTGACGACATTGGTTTCAGATGTGCAATGATTAGAGTAGGTAGCCCGTCGGGACTATAGGCTAATAAAATATTTTTATATAAATTGCCTCATTATGTATTCCTAATGAGGCAATTTTTTTATCATGTATACTGATCAGCTTTACAGGATATTCCGGGAGGAGTCTTCAGGAGTGTCAACAGATACCCGCACGCTTAAGAAAGGGCAGTTGTTTTTTGCTCTCTGGGGTCAGAATTTCAACGGGAATGAATATGCAGCAGAAGCTCTTGACAAGGGAGCCTCGTATGCCGTCATAGATGATCCGGCCTACGAGACTGACAGGACAATTCTTGTGGATGATTGCCTGATGGAACTTCAGGGCCTTGCCCAGCATTACAGGAAAATGCTGGGAGTCCCTGTGCTGGCAATAACGGGAACCAACGGAAAAACAACGACCAAGGAGCTTATAGCGGAGATAATGTCGAAAAAGCTCAGGGTTCATTACACGAAAGGAAACCTGAACAATGAGATAGGATTACCCCTTACCATCCTGTCTGCACCTGATAATGTTCAAATGATGATTCTCGAAATGGGTGCGAGTCATTCGGGTGAGATCCGGACATTGTGCAATGTTGCCCGCCCCGATTATGGAATAATAACAAACATCGGGATCGCCCATTTTGAAGGTTTCGGTTCTCTGGAAGGAGTGCTCAAAGCGAAGACGGAGTTATATGAGCATCTCAGAAAAATAAACGGCATTGCCATTTATGATGATAGAAATCCTCACCTGACGAGGAAGATTTACAGGCTTGTAAGCAGGGGAGTTCCCTATTCTCATCCCACTGGTGTCGAACTGTCGGTTGAAGCATTGAAGTCGGAGATGAATCTCGCGGTAAGGATCAGGTATCTTCACAAGGTATATGATATTCAGACGGCTCTTTTCGGGGAATACAACCTGGATAATGTCAGGGCAGCTGTTGCAACCGGGCTTTTCCTGGAAGTAGGCATTGAAGATATCGTGGAAGCTATCGGAAAATACCAGCCCGGCAACAACAGGTCACAGGTTAAGACAACTGATAAGAATACTCTTATATGCGATTCCTACAATGCAAATCCAACCAGTATGAGAGCTGCCCTGAAATCATTTTCGGAGCTTAAGGCCGGCAGAAGGGTTCTTATACTGGGTGATATGCTGGAACTTGGTGACAGGAGTGAGGAGGAACACCTCAAGCTGCTGAATGAGATGAAGCAGGTGAAATATGAAAAAATATTTCTTGTCGGTACTGAATTCGGAAGAGTCGCGGGTGATCAGGGATTTGAGTTATTCAGTGATGTAGCTCAGCTCAGGGAGCATCTAAGGAATAATCCGGTGACGGGAAGCCTGATCCTGATCAAGGGATCGAGGGGGATGACCCTGGAAAAGGTTTATGAGTTGCTATAGCTGTCTGCCGTATTGCCGGAGCCGGTATTGGAGAAGCTGATATTTATAACAACAATCTCCGGTCTGCTGCCTATTCTTACACGGGGGCCCCAAAGCCCGAAACCGGAGGATACAATAAAATGGGTATTCCCTTTTTTCATGTAGCCGTGGCTAAGTTCGTAATGCCTTGAGGTGATCAGGTTAAGGGGCCACATCTGGCCATTGTGGGTGTGACCTGAAAGCTGAAGATCCACCCCGTTATTGACGGCATCGTCGAGATGATAGGGCTGATGGTCAAGTAGAATAACCGGTTTTGATCTGTCAGCACCGGCCAAAAGCTGAGCCAGGGGAAGGCGTTCCTTCCCGAAAAACCGTCTTGAATCCCTGTCAAGGCGGCCTGCTATCTGAATCCCGCCTTCAATGCTTATCACTTCATCCTTTAATACTCTGATCCCTTTGCTCTCTATGTAGGGAATAGTTCTGGAGCCACCGCCAATAAATTCGTGATTCCCGGTAATAGCAAACGTGCCTCCCTTACACTGAGGACAGCTAAAGTATTGAAGCAAATCTCCCCTCAGAACAGGTCCGATCTCTCCGTCCACAATGTCGCCAAGAAGTAACACGAGGTCCGGCTCAGTCTTTTTCAGTAATAAAGAAAGTTTCTTCATACTTCTCTTCCTGATAATGCTCCCGAGATGGATGTCGGATACGGCGGCAATCCTCATTTCCTTAAGATCTCCCGCCGCTTTGTTTATCTGAATAGAGTATTCTGTTGCCCTGGGCGAAAGAGCATTTATAAAACCACCTGCAATGAGGAGAAAGCCGGCAGCGAGGGTTGCCAGGTATGACCATTTCTTAAAAGCTGTGATATTAGTGCTGTTGATGATACCCGTCAGGCGCAGGGGAATGGAAATTATGTCTGAAAGGAAAAGGAACAGGAAACCGTAAAGCAGAAAGGCCAGCCAGAAACCGCCAATGATATTAAGCACATCGGAAAAAACTGTGGAATGCCTCGACTCCAGAATTTTGCCTGCAATAAAGGATAATGCAAAAATCAGGAAGATAGCGAAATACAGGATCCTGTTCTTCTGGAATGCCTGAATGGCTCCATATCCCTTTATGAATATATAGATATTTGCAAAAGAGTAAATAGCGATGACAATGGTAAAGAATATCATAATCTGGTGAGATTTCATACCTTTATTATTATAGCCCAAGTTTTGAGAATAGCTTTTGGCCTCCCAGATAAAACCGGTAAACAATGCTTATGTTCAAAAGGCAATCGTCACAATTCCCTATGCGGAGTGTTTTGACTGTTTCTCTTTTTACCCGGAGCGAATCAATACTTTTATTAAAATCCCCGTGGGCATTTCTGACAGATTTCAGGATTCCCGGCACGCCCTTGAACAATAATATCACCGCGGCAAGGCCGTCAAGGATTTTTCTTATGAATATGGTCTTTCTGAGTCTGTATTCAGGCAGATTTTTATATAGCAGAAAGAGGTTATTTCTGAAATTCAGGTAGGTTTTTCTTTCTGAATTATATGGAAGTGTTCCTCCCCCAACATGATATATTACCGATTCCGGAACACAGGCAACACTGTACCCGGCCAAATGGAACCTCCAGCACAGGTCAATCTCCTCCATATGAGCGAAGAAATCCTCGTCAAATCCTCCGCATCTTTTCCAGGCATCGGAACGGACCATCATGCATGCACCTGAAGCCCAGAATATGTCGGCAGTTGTGTCATACTGACCTTCATCCTTTTCAATATGGTCAAAGATCCGTCCCCTGCAGAATGTATATCCATATCTGTCAATATACCCTCCTGCTGCTCCCGCGTATTCAAAATGGTCCCTTTTATAGTACGATTTTATTTTCGGCTGGCAGGCAGCTGTTGCCGGATTGTTATCCATGTATTCAACCAGCGGTCCGAGCCATCCTTCAGTGACCTCTACATCAGAATTCAACAGAACAAAATATCTGGCGTCTATCCGCGATAAGGCGAGATTATAGCCGCCGGCAAATCCATAGTTTTTTCCTAATTGGATTATCTCTGTGATTCCCTGATTTCCGGCTGCCCATTCCCATGAACCGTCAGTTGATCCGTTGTCGGCAATATATAATCTGGTATCGTTGCTGATGGAATGCTTTATAGTAGTCTCCAGGAATTTCTGAAGCCATTCCATTCCATTCCAGTTGAGTATTACTATAGCAGTTTTAAGCATTTTCCGCCTCTTTCTTATATTTCCACCTTCTGTGGGTCCATATCCAGTATTCAGGTTTTTCCATGATCGTCTTCTCAAGTCTTTTAACGTGAGTATCGGTAATCAGGTATTTTGGGAGCCCCTTTGTATTCTCGAACAGAACATCCAGGGTGATTTCGTAGAATCCCCGCTTTATCTTCCTGATATCCATAAACAACACTGCCATGTCGTATTTCGTGGCGATTTTTTCAAGGCCAAGAAAAACAGGAGTTTCCTGGTTAAGGAAATCGGTGTAGTATTCAATCAGTGTCCGGGCAGGAGTCTGATCTGAAATGAATCCATACATTGCCCTGATCCCCTTTTTCCTGTTTTCAATGATTCTCCTGAGCACCATCTGCATCGGGGCCGGGTCAGCCTTGTATCTTGTTCTCTGGTCGTTGAGGAACTTGTTGACGATCTTGTTTCTTACCGGCTTGTATGCCCCGACACATTTGTATCCGGTGAAAAGTGGAAAAACAGTTGTCAACCACTCCCAGTTGTTGTAATGGCTGTAAACCAGTGCAATGTCTTTTCCTGATTCGTAAAAATGTTTGATCAGTTCCGGATTAGTCAGTTTAACTCTCCTCAATAGTTCCTTTTTACTCATGCCCGGCAATTTCAGGACCTCTATAAAGAGATCTGAAAGATGCCTGTAAAATGCTTTTTCAATCTGTCTGATCTCTTCCGGTGATTTTTCAGGAAATGACCTTGTGAGATTTTCCGCAACTATTTGTCTTCTGTAGGAAGGAAAATAATAAAGAAGCAGGAACAGAAGATCAGAGAAGACGTACAGAATGCCAAGTGGGAGAAGAGTGATTATCCGGTTGATTCCATAAAAGATATAATAACCTGCTCTCCACATGGCTCATTATTTATTTTGCTTCATGAATGACTGTACGACCTCCAGTACTTCATTATAGATAAGCATATTTGATGCGAGGCTCTCGTTTCCGTCAAGACCGGTCATATTTCCCGAGAAGTCGCTGAATTTACCCCCGGCCTCTCTGACGAGGAGCATTCCGGCTGCCACGTCCCATATTTTCAGGTCATATTCATAGAAGAAATCATATCTTCCGCAGGCCACATAGGCGAGGTCGATAGCGGCCGACCCCAGGCGTCTTACTCCATGAGTATTTTTAACAAGGTATTTAAGCAGTTCCATATACGAATCGAGCCTGTCGAAGAGATTGTAAGGAAATCCTGTGGCTGCCAGTGCCCCTGACAATATTGGAACCTTTGAAACATGTATCCTTTTTCCGTTGAGCCATGCACCACCGCCCTTCCAGGCGGAGAAGGTTTCCTGCCCGCCTGCTTCGTGGACTACTCCCGCGATAACCTCGTCATCTTCCATAAGACCGATGCTGACAGCAAAGGGATGAACATTATGAAGGAAGTTCGTGGTTCCGTCGAGCGGATCGATTATCCAATTGTACTTCTTGCCCTTTTTTACCGAAGTTCCTTCTTCCGCTATAAAACCGGCCTCAGGGATAAGCTTCGCTAGTCTCTCGATCAGCATTCTTTCGGATCCTTTGTCCACGTATGTCACAAAATTGTTCCGGCCTTTTGTTTCAGTATCGTGGATATCGAAGGTGGCCGATTCCTGCATGATGAATGTACCTGCTTCACGTGCTGCACTTTCTATGTCAGCACAAAGGGCTTTCATGTCTTTCATATATCATTTAATTAATTCGCATGTCATTCTTCCTGAACCTGAAACCCCGGTCAGTATTACTCTCCTGATAGTTCCGGCAAGTCCCGGGTCCCAGGGCAACTCCGTCCTCAGGTAATTTTCGGTGAATCCGGATATCATACCCTTGCTGGGTGTATGTTCAAAAAGGACTTGGGCTCTTGTTCCGATATTAACACTGCAGAATTCAGAATGTTTTAAGTTTGATAGGTTTATCAGGCTCCGGCTTCTTTCCTCCCTGATTCTGAAGGGTACTTTATCAGGCATTTTTTGAGCCGGAGTACCCGGGCGTTCCGAGAATTTGAACACATGGAGGTAGGAGAGGGGCATGTTTTTAAGAAAGCTGTAAGTTTCCACAAAAGACTCATCACTTTCCCCGGGAAATCCTACGATGACATCAGCTCCTATGCCCGCCAGTGGCATAAGTTTTCTGATCATCGTCACTCTTTTTTCAAAATCTTTTCTCCTGTATCTTCTTCTCATTAGTCCCAGAACCTTGTCTGAACCGCTCTGGAGGGGAATATGGAAATGAGGAAGGATTTTTGATGACCCTGCCGTCAGTTCTATGATCTCATCAGTAAGTAGATTCGGCTCAATTGAGGAAATCCTGTATCTTTCTATTCCTTCCACGGCTGTCAGTTGAGTCAGAAGATCATAAAAGCTTTCACCGGAGGTCTTCCCGAAATCCCCGATATTCACACCTGTCAGTACAATTTCTTTTATCCCGTCCCCTGCAATATGTTCTGCTTCCCTTACTATTGAAGCTATGTTCTGGTTTCTGCTCTTACCCCTGGCCAGTGGAATTGTGCAATAGGAGCATTTATAGTCACATCCGTCCTGGACTTTCAGGAAGGATCTGGTTCTGTCGCCTGCAGAAAAGGAAGGAAAGAAACTGTCCTTATCTGAAAGGTCACAGGAGTGAACTTCCGGGAGTTCATTTTTTTCTGCATTTATCAGAAAAGCGGCAAGATCGAATTTCTCGTTGTTGCCCAACACCAAATCCACACCCGGTATGGATGAGATTTTTTCCGGATTTAGCTGTGCATAGCATCCCGTCACTGCTATGAAGGCATCGGGTGACTGATGGCTGAGCTTTTTAATTGTCTGCCTGCATTTTCTGTCTGCAACATCGGTTACGGAGCAGGTGTTTATTACATATATGTCGGCTTTTGTACCTGCCCTGACAATTTCAAACTGATCCTCCGGGAACGATCGGGCTATGGTCGATGTTTCTGCAAAATTCAGTTTGCATCCGAGGGTATGGAATGAAACCTTTTTCCGGATTTTTTCCATCTGAAGGGGGATCATGTTTGAAAGAGGCAGGCCGGAAAGTTATACCGGCCTGCTTGCTTTATAGTATTTATTTTTTGCTCTCGCGTTTTTCCTGAGGTAGTGGAGTGAGGTAGACATTCCTGAATTGAATATCCTTTCCCTCGCTCTGGAGGCAGATATGACCTTTTGAATCGGATATTCCTGTTGCCTTATTCTGAAGCAATCCGTTTACGTTTACCTCTATGGTGTTTGATTTGCAGATCACTTCCATTGTGTTCCATTCCCCTGCCGGCTTTTCATTTGAAGGATTCATTTTTTTAATTACCCTTGATCCTTCTTTCTGTTCGTTCATCGAAGATCCGTTCATGCAGATAAAATCGCCCGCATTACCGGCCTGAAGCTGGCATTCAAAGCACTTCAGCCAGATGGTGTCGGGAGTCTGTGAGTGGACAAACACACCACTGTTTGATAATTCGCCCGGGTAACGCCATTCGACATGAAGCTTGTAGTCTGAATAAACATCCCTGGTTCTCATGTAACCGAAAGGATCGCCGGTTATGTGGATGACTCCGTCGCGTACTGTAAAAACCCTGGCAGGATCAACTGAAGGATCCCGCAGGTAGAATACCCAGTTAGAAAGGTCTTTTCCGTTAAAGAGTCTGATCTCAGTGTTTTTCTTGCCTTTGGCAGATTTGGCTGACTTGTCTTTTTGTCCCATGGCATCGGTGGAAGCACCGGTAAAGATTATCAGAATAAGCAGCAGGAGCGTTGAGAGTTTGTTTTTCATGGTTTCTCGATTTATTAGTATTTCTGATCCGTGATTTACTTCTGTCATGGCTTATAGCAGCTTACTGGCAAGCTCAGCCAGGGCACTGCGTTCTCCCTTAACAAGGTTCACATGAGCGAAAACATCCTGATCCTTCATCTTGTCGGAGAGGTAGCTCAGTCCGTTTGAACCTGTGTCGAGATAGGGTGAGTCGATTTGCTCAATATCACCGGTAAAGACCATTTTTGTGCCTTCTCCGGCCCTGGTTATTATTGTTTTTATTTCGTGGGGAGTCAGGTTCTGGGCTTCATCCACTATAAAGAAGATGCTCGACAGGCTTCTGCCCCTGATATAGGCAAGAGGGGTGATAACCAGCTTTTCTTCCTTCATCATATCATTGATCCTGAGAAACTCAGGGCTCTGGTGGCTGAATTTGTGCTTGATGACAGTCAAATTGTCATATAGTGGCGTCATATAGGGATCCATTTTTTCCTTCACATCGCCAGGAAGGAATCCAAGGTCCCTGTTAGCCAGGGGGACTATGGGACGGGCAAGGAAGATCTGCTTGTATCTCTTGTGTTGCTGAAGGGCTGCTGCAAGGGCCAGAAGTGTTTTTCCCGTTCCCGCTTTGCCGGTAAGTGAAACAAGCTGAATATCCGGATTTGAAAGTGCTTCAAGGGCAAAAGTCTGTTCCGCGTTTCGCGGATCTATGCCATATGTGGTCTGTTTTATCACCCTGTTCAGCATTTTTGTTACCGGGTTGTAGTGTGCCAGAGCACTGGCTCCGCTGTTTTTCATTATAAAGAACTGGTGGCCCTTCATCTCCGGATCCAGATTAAAATCACTGATGCTTATGCCTTCAGGAACTTCATAAAGCTTGCTGATCAGTTTGTGATCAACACCTTCAAGTACCTGGATACCCTTGTACAGATCATCAATATTTGCAACTTTGTCGTTCTGGTAGTCCTGCGCCATTATACCAAGCGATTTGGCTTTCATCCTGAGGTTAATATCCTTTGAGATAAGAACCACGGTCTTGTCCTTGTTTGTGTTACAGACATAATCAGCTATTGCCAGTATCCGGTGATCGGGCGTTCTTTCCGCAAATGACTGGCTGACTTTTTCGGAAAAATCGCGACCTGTTTCTATATGCAGATTTCCAAGGTTTTCACCCAGCGGTATATTGGCTGTAAGAAGCATGTCTCCCGAGAGTTTATCAAGTTCACGGGTGAATTCCCTGGCATGGAAATTAATGATGTCGTTGCCTTTTTTGAATTTGTCCAGTTCCTCAAGTACGACGATGGGAATGATTACATCGTTCTCTTCAAAGTTGTAAATACATCTGTAATCGTGCAAAAGTACGTTAGTGTCAATGATAAAAAGTTTTTTGTTGTGTTTCTTCTTCATGATAAATAATTTGCAATCAACATACTGAAGGAGTCCAGTCCAAATCCTGAGTGATCACAAAAATAACCAAAATTAAGTTTAGATTGTTGCTTGTGTTGAAAGTATGTTAATTTGTAGCATCCCGACAGTGCCGGTTTGCCGGCCAGATACAAAACCAATGATTATGGATTACAATCAGACTATTGAATTCATGTACAGCCGGCTTCCGGCATACCACAGGATAGGAAAGGCAGCTTACAAGAATGATCTTGAAAACTCATTAGCCCTTGATAGCTACTTCGGGCATCCTCACCTGAAATTCAGGTCAGTTCATGTAGCCGGAACCAACGGAAAGGGATCCGTATCCCATATGATTGCTTCTGTTCTTCAGGAAGCCGGTTACAGGACCGGTCTTTACACCTCTCCTCACCTGAAGGATTTCAGGGAGCGGATAAGAGTCGATGGAAGGATGATCCCGAAGAATGAGGTTATTTCATTCATTGAAAAACATAAAACCATACTTGCTTCCCTTGAACCCTCGTTTTTTGAAATGACAGTTGCTCTGGCTTTTGACTATTTTGCCAGGGCAGGTATTGAGTTCGCGGTTATAGAGACTGGTCTTGGAGGACGGCTTGATTCAACAAACATTATCACTCCCGAACTTTCAGTGATAACCAATATTGGCCATGATCACGCTGATCTTTTGGGTGACACTCTTTTAAAGATTGCAGCAGAGAAGGCCGGTATTATAAAACCGGGCATACCGGTTGTAATAAGTGAAACACAGGATGGGATCAGTGAACTTTTTATCAGGACTTCGCAAAAGAAAAACTCGGAGATCAGTTTTGCCGACCAGGCTTTTGATTGCAGGCTGTATGACTTGAATTACCGTACTGGTAAAAGACATTATTCTGTTCTTGAGAAATCAACCGGTCTCCGTTTCAATGGAGAAGTGAGTCTTGGAGGAGATTACCAGGCAAGAAATATTCAGGCAGTCTTTCAATCAATTCGCGTCATGCAGAATACCACTCGTTGCAGCGATGCTAATATCATCGACGGGATAAGGAGAACAATCGGAAACACACGGCTTATGGGGCGATGGCATATTGCCGGAAGAAAGCCTCTTGTTGTTTGCGATACCGGACACAATCTTGAAGGACTCAGCCTGGTATTGTCGCAGTTGAAAAGCATTGGTGCTGAAAAGCTCCGCGTTATTATCGGGTTCGTAAGCGACAAGGACAGGGCATCTGTTTTGCCTCTCTTTCCCTCCGATGCTGTTTATTATTTCACGAAGGCCTCGGTTCCCAGAGCTATTAATGAAAAAGTCCTGATGGATGAAGCCGGGCAATGGAATCTTAAAGGAGCTCCATATCCCGATGTCTGTTCGGCGCTTGAATCGGCCCTTGCTGAAGCTTCTGAAAATGATGTTGTTTTCATCGGAGGAAGTACATTTATTGTTGCAGATGCATTGAAAACATGTAAATTTGACAAGTAAAGACTCTTGATAATGAAAAGATTGTTGCTGTATTTGTTCTTTTTTACCTTTACCGTCCACATATCGGGTCAGGAGGAAAAGAAGATAGTTATCCTGCATACCAATGATCTTCATTCCCGTCTGAACGGATTTAGCCCTGAGGCTGAATATACTCCGACGTCGCCGGGTGATGATGAAACCCGTGGGGGATTTGCACGGATTGCTGCCATTCTCAGAACTGAGAAGAGAAATAATCCCGGCATAACACTGACGGTTGATGCAGGCGATTTTCTGATG
This sequence comes from Bacteroidales bacterium, assembly GCA_034679225.1. Classification (GTDB taxonomy): domain Bacteria; phylum Bacteroidota; class Bacteroidia; order Bacteroidales; family VadinHA17; genus LD21. The sequence continues at coordinate 66,259 of JAXDBC010000134.1, forward strand.
GGTACATTGTTTCATGCCATGGAGCTTAAAACAGGCTTTCAGCTGCGGCTGATGAAACAGATGGGTTACGACATTGTATGCCTGGGCAATCATGAATTTGATTTCGGTCCGGCGAAGACAGCCGGAATCATAAACAGCTCATTGGCTAAGGGGGAGATTCCTCCGCTCCTTTTAAGCAATGCCGTTCTTAGTGCTGAAGAAAGTGGAGATGATGAACTTGAGAAGCTTTATGATTCGAAGGTAGTTCTAAGGAAATTCATCCTTGAGAGGGATGGACTGAAAATCGGTTTTTTCTCACTTTTGGGCAAGAATGCCGTTGAAGTTGCTCCGCTCTCCAAACCAGTAAGCTTTGCAAAACAAGTGCCTTTCGCCAGGAAAATGGTCAGGGAGCTTAAGAAGGACGGATGTGATATTGTCATTTGTTTATCCCATTCAGGAGTTTCAAGGGATAAAAAGGGAAATTGGACAGGGGAAGATATCAGGCTAACAAAAAAGGTAAGAGGGATTGATGTGATCGTCAGCGGACATTCCCATTCCAAAATCACGGAGCCTGTTATTATTAAGGGAGTTCCGGTGGTACAGACCGGTGAGTACGGCCAGAATGTGGGGAGGCTTGAACTTGTCTGGAAGAACGGAAGTGTCAGTGTAAGTGATTACAGACTTATACCTGTGGATGACAGTATTACCGGAGAGAGTGATATTATTGCCGCTGTCGAAGAGCAACAGTCTCTTCTTGCACAGGAGATACTTGCTCCCCTTGGCCTGAGCTATTCTGATCCTGTGGCTGAGACGGATTTCCTGCTTGAATGCAACGAGCAGGGCGACTTCCGGTCAAGCAATCTTGGACCTATGATTGCCGACGCCATTCATAGTTATGTAAACCGCCATTCATCGGATGGATGCGATATCGGAATGGTGGCCGTGGGGGTTATAAGGGATTGGATGGTGCCTGGTGTAATGACTGCCCCCGATGTTTTCAGGATCATGTCGCTCGGATCGGGAGATGATGATTTGCCTGGATATCCTCTCGCGAGGCTTTATGTCACTGGAAGGGAACTCAAGAACATTCTCGAGATTCTGATGATAGCCCACAAGTCATCACCCTCCAATCACTGTTTTTATTCGGGACTGAGAGTCAGCTATGATCCCGGGCGCATGCTGTTCAATAAGATAAACAGCATTGAAATTCTGGGAGCAAATGGAGAGACCAGGGATGTGAGTTTTTCAAAAGATGATACCTCACTTTATTCCATTTCCGCCAATTCTTACATGCTCGAGTTTATCGGTATAATAAAGAAGATGAGCTTTGGTCTGATAAAGGTGCTTCCGAAGGATGCCTCGGGGAATCCGGTGACAGACATGAAGAGGGCAGTAATTGATATGGATGAGGAACAGCCGGGAGTTCAGGAAGGCAAGGAATGGCTGGCTCTTCTGGAATACGTCAGGTCGATGAAAGACATTGACAATAATCAGATCCCTGATATTGACAGAAAATATTCAGTGCCCGTGAAAGCCTTTATTGAGGAGAAACGTTAATCCAGGAGATCAGTAACCTTTTGCTTCAGGCTACCATTTGCTGAATGGATTGTCGACAACTATCCTTTTTCTCCTGTTAGCTACATTGTAACCGATTTCATATATGGCCCTTGTAACAAGTTCCATTTTTGCAAAATCGATTTTGTCCACGGTATCTCCGGGTTCGTGATAGTCGGTATGAAGACCTGTTGAAAAGAAGAGTACAGGGATGTCTTTTTTGACAAAATTGTAGTGGTCGCTTCTGGCAAAAAGCTGAAGCGGATGATTCCTTCCGCTTAAACTGTAATCCAGATCCAGCACTGTCTTTTCATCGACCTCCCTGGCTATATCGACCAGTTCCTTGCTTTGGTTCCCGGTTATAACGAATAATCCCGTCTCATCTGTCATGGGAGTGTTTTCAGTGGTGTCGGCTGCACCCCTGACCCTGCCTATCATATCCATATTGAGGTTTGCAACTGTATTTTCCAGGGGAAACAAGGGATTTTCCACATACGACTGTGAGCCGAACAATCCTATTTCCTCACCTGTGACCCACAGGAACAAAAGTGACCGCAGCGGCTTTTTATCAAGGCTTTGGAATGCCTGAGCTATCTCAAGTATTGCTGCACATCCCGAAGCATTATCATCAGCGCCCGGGTGTATTATCCCTCCGCTTTCTCCCACATGATCGGCATGTCCTGAGAATACGACGATTTCCTTCTTCAGTTCTGAATCACTTCCCTCAATCCATGCGGCTACATTGTTCATTGTTATTTCGTCGGTCCGGGTTGCTTCTGTTATCCTGATCCTTTTGCCTGGAATAAGGAAAGATTTTGGCTTAAGTTCTGAGTCAATCTCTTGTTGAAGCTTCTCGAGAGATTGACCTGTTCCTTTCAGGAGTTCGTCGGCTATATTTCTGTGAACGAACAGGATTCTGGGCATTGCCGGCATGTCTATGATCATTGGTTTGGATCCTTTCAGATACTTCAGGGATTCCAGTTCGCCGGTAATTCCGGGGTGTTGCTGTTGGATCGAGGAGTATCCCGATTTCGGATCGGAGACAATGATTACTGCCTTTGCTTTTGAGAACATCAGGAAAGTCATCTTTGGCTGGAGGCTCATCATGGATGACCACATCGAACCCTGAAACCGGTATTCCGAACCATCTTCCGACAGCGGCGATCTGTTCATTACAAGAAGGATCTTGCCTTCAGGATTTATTCCTTCAAGGTCATTATAACTGTAACTGTCGGCTCTTATTCCGTACCCGGCGAAGATAACCTCTCCCTCAATCTCAAAATCGGAAGGGCCTGTGGGGAACATCTGGTACATAGGCTCCATGAATTTGATGGAGTCATTCGCGGATGTGAAGATCTTGATTGCCGATCTTTCCGGATCGATTGATTTTTTCATCAGGGAGTACGGCTGAAAATAGCTATTGCCGTTTGCTGGTTTCAAGCCCAACAGTTTGGCCTGTGAAGCCAGGTAATTTAAAGCGATGTCCATATCTTTCGTGCCGTTGGCTCTGCCGTTCATAGAAGGGGAGGCAAGGAATGAGATATGGGCTTCCAGGTCGGCAGAGTTGATTTTGTCTGAACCGGAATTTGTTATTTGTGAATAGGAAATAACGCTGAAGCATACCAGGGCTATAAAAGCCGCGGGAATTCTGAAAGTAATACAAATCATAATTGTACTTTTGCAAATAAAGGGATAAAAGTATAAAAGATTTTAAGCCATTGTATTTAAACACGGCTGGTTTGATATCGGATTTCATACAAACTTCAGTCTGATAACATCAATCTGTAAAATATTTTTTTAGATTTGCCCATCAAAATTTACTTATGGAAGTCAATCCTATTTTCTGGGGTATTTTCTGTATAATCATTGTTGTGATGCTGGCGCTCGACCTTGGCGTGTTCAATAAGAAATCACACGAAATAAAACTTAAGGAAGCCCTTTCCTGGGTGGCAGTTTGGGTTTCGCTGGCGATGATATTCAATCTTATTATTCTCTTCCAGTTCGGCAAGACTAAAGCCCTTGAGTTTTTAACAGCTTATGTTATCGAATATTCCCTGAGCATAGACAATATCTTCGTGTTTATAATGGTGTTCTCGTTTTTCTCAGTCAGGAAGGAGTATCAGCACAAGGTATTGTTCTGGGGGATACTTGGAGCTGTAATCATGAGGGCTATTTTCATTTTTGCAGGTGTCGCCCTGATAAACAAGTTCCACTGGATTGTAATTATTTTCGGTGTCTTTCTGGTTTTTACCGGACTGAAGATGCTCCTGCAGAAGGAAGAAGCGAAAGTTGAACCTGAAAAAAACGGACTGGTAAGGCTTCTTAAAAAATTCCTGCCGGTTTCGGATCATTTTCATGGAAGCTCATTCTTTGTGAAGAAGGAAGGAAAGACCTATGCTACTCCTTTATTCGTAGTCCTGCTTATAATAGAATCGACCGATCTGATTTTCGCTGTTGACAGTATTCCGGCAGTTCTTGCGATCAGTAAGGATACCTTTATAGTATTTACTTCGAATATCTTTGCAATTCTTGGTCTGAGATCGCTCTATTTTGCCATATCAGGAATCATGGGGCTTTTCAGATTCCTGAAAATCGGACTTGCCCTTGTTCTGACATTTGTCGGACTGAAGATGCTGGCGGCTTTTTTCGACTTCGAAATACCGGTTGCCATATCACTGTCTGTAATAGTCTCAATACTTCTTTTATCAATTCTTGCATCTCTTATAATAAAAAAGGGTGATTCAACGTCTGTAATGTAAGGCAGGATCATTGAATTATTTGGATCCAAAGCCTTAACTATTACTTTCAGATTTGATGTTTTTAAGGTTGAACCTGACAGGAAAAGGAGAGCTCCAATGATTTTGCAAAAGCAAAAACCGGCCACTCCGTGGCTGTTGATAGTCCTTTTCTCAATTGTTGCAGTGAGTAGTATCTTGCTGGGCTTTCTCTATTACAGAAGCCACAAGAGAAGTCTTGTCAGCAATAAGATGATAGAGCTTTCTGTCATCGCCGACGTAAAGGTTGATCAGATAGCCCACTGGAGGGATGAGAGGCTGGGAGATGCGCGACTGATTGGAGGGAATACTTCCTACGTGAGACAGCTTTACGATTATTTTTATGAGAAGGGGATTACTTATAAGGAAATTTCAGCCAGTCTTAAATCGCTGTCCGTGTATGGCGATTATAAAGATGTTGTTCTCATCGATTCTCTTGGAACCGTGAAGGGCAAATTTCCGGGTAATGACACCTTGTATGACGAAAATCTGAAAAATAAACTTCCTGAACTTCTTAAACTCCGGACAGGCATTCTGACAGATTTTGTAAGGGACGGGGATGTCGCCCCGGCATACCTGCATCTTGTGATCCCTCTTGTCAATACATGGCGAAATGATTCATCTGTATTTGGGCTTCTCCTGATCAGGATCGATCCGGCGGAAGTTCTGTATCCCCTCCTGAGCACATGGCCGGTGCCGGGAAAAACGACAGAGTCGCTGCTTGTCAGGCAGGAAGGGGATGAGGTGGTTTATCTTAGTGGATTAAGATTCAGGAAGAATTCCGAACTTAAGCTGCGAAAACCGGTATCCTCCGAAAAGCTTCCTGCTGCCATGGCAGTCAGGGGAAATATATCGACAGCTGACGGGCTCGACTACAGGGGGGCTCCCGTTCTGGCCGCGATGAGAAAGATTCCCGGATCACCGTGGTTCCTGGTTGCAAAGATAAACCAAAGTGAGGTCTTCACTGCATTGAACGACCAAATGACCTTGATCGTCATCATTATAACGCTCTTTATTCTGACTATTGGCATGTTGCTGGGGATCATTGAGTGGAATGAAAACGCGAGGTTCTACCGCGAAAAATATGAGGCAGAGCTTGACCGGCTCGCCCTGAGAAAGCACTTCGACTACATTCTGAAGTACGCCAATGACATAATTTTTCTAACCGACAGGAATTTGAATATCATAGAGGCCAATGACAGAGCCTTTGAGTCATACCAGCGAAGCAGGGATGAACTACTTGGCATGAGCCTTTACAAGATAAGGTCACGGGAAGCTTTGAAACAGCTCGAACAGGAAAGCCGGATACTTGACGAAATAGGTTATGCAACTTATGAGACAGTGCATGTTCGTAAGGACGGCACACATATACCTTTGGAAATCAGTGCCAGAAAAGTCGAAATTGAAGGAGTGAATTATTTCCAGGCAATTTGCAGGGATATTACCGAGCGAAAACAAGCTGAAGAAACCCTTAGGGAGAGCGAGGAAAGGTTCAGGAAGATATTCGAGGAGAGTCCCATCAGCATTGCGATGACAGGAAAGGATATGACCATCATCAGGGCTAATTCGGCTTTTTGCAGGATGCTGGGCTACAAGGAGGAAGAAGTAAAGTCAGTTATACCGCTAAGCTTTACCCATCCCGATTACGCGGCCGGTGACGATTTGGGTTTAAGGCGCCTTGTGTCCAAGGAGATTCCTGTTTACCATACTGAAAACAGGTTTATACGGAA
>JAXDBC010000135.1:0-5185 GCA_034679225.1 Bacteroidales bacterium
GCCCTTACCTATACAGATACACAAACCCCCTGTATTCCTTGCTGTCGTATTTCACATCGTCCCAGCCGAGGGCTTTTATAATGTAATAATACACTCCGGGGCTTGCCTTTGCTGATGAATTGCCGACATGACCGTCCCATCCGTCCCATTCCCTGAGAATCGGGCCTTCGCCCTGGAAATCGTACACCTTTATCCCGGCGCGGCTGAAGATTACAACACTCACATACCTGAGTGAACGCTTGTCGATCATGAATTTGTCGTTTATGCCATCGTCGTTGGGTGTGAACACGTTGGGGATTTCCAGCGCCGACGGTTCCACCACGATGTTTTTGTAGCTCATCGAATCTATGCAGTGAAGCTCGCTTTCAATGGTAAGCTTTACAGAATACTCACCGGGGATGTAGTAGGTATGCGGACCCGGGTCTTTTTCAGTTGATATTGAATCGTCGCCGAATTCCCAGAGATATTTAGCGGCTTTTACCGACTTGTCGGTAAAAGTTACCTCGAGAGGAGCCTCTCCTTCGGCAGGGCTGACAGTGAAATCGGCCTTTACATGAACCGATTCATAGAAGAACGATGCGTCGGTGGTGCATCCAAGGGTACTCACCCTGAGCCTGTAGGTAACATCCTCGAGAGGCGGTGTATAGGTTATGGGATTCAGTTCAATGGACGGGTATGGTATCTGCGATTCCGGATCTGATGACCACATGAACGAGAGCTCGTTCTTCAGTCCCAGGTTATTGCCGTTTGCCGGATCCCTGTAATAGAATCTCCTTGTCACCGAAGATGTATCACCTCTGAGGGCGACATAATCGCAGGTATTGTTGGCGATACGTGCCGAAGCACCGGGCGGACTGTCGTAGAATACCCAGGCAGTAAGCGATGCACTGTATCCCTGGGAGTTGCTTATGTTCACCCTGTATCCGCCTTCCGTCAGTCCGGCAGCCGTTGAGTTCATGACACCTGTCTCTGATGTCACTGGAACTGTAAAACCCCTGGTGGCATCGCTCCACCTGAACCATGAGAAAGTGAAGGGGCCAACCCCGCCGGGGCTGGAGGCGTTAAGCGTTGCGGTGGTTGTTCCCTGCGAATTGCAGAAAAAGAACATGGGATCCTTGACAGCAGGAGCCGAAGGATAGCTGGTGTACCTTACCGCGTTCATTCCCGGGGCAGTGATCTGACCCGTCGCGACGGAAGATAACAGTATAGCTGCAATCAATAAGCGTATTCGCACTGGCTGTCGTTCTTTCGGAACCTTACCGGAACCTCTGTGCAAAGTCGGTAAGCCCCCGTATTTAACCTGATAACGTTATACCGGAATCTTTGTTATAACACCTTGCAAGTATAAAAATAATGTTGATAAGTTTGGAAGCCAAGTTATCAACATCAGGCCCTTCATAAGCACTATTTATTAAATTTGCGCGACTCGTGAAGTTGTAATCAAAGCATTTAATGACTGACAGTTACCTCGAGGAACTAAATGAAGCTCAGAGGCTTGCAGTGACAAACACTAATGGTCCCGCTCTTGTTATCGCCGGAGCCGGATCGGGCAAGACCAGGGTTTTAACCTACCGGATAGTGCATCTTCTTCACAAACAGGTACCGGCCTGGAGAATACTCGCGCTCACGTTTACGAACAAGGCCGCGGGTGAGATGAGGGACAGGATCTCGGCGCTTGTCGATCCTCAGGTGGCACGTTTTATCTGGATGGGTACCTTCCACTCTATTTTCGCCAGAATACTCAGGGCTGAAGGCTCAAGACTGGGGTACAAGCAAAACTTCACTATTTACGATACTTCCGATTCAAAAAGCCTTATCCGCTCGATCATTAAGGAAATGGCCCTTGACGACAGCGTTTACAAACCGGGAGTCATTGCATCGAGGATATCAACTGCAAAGAACAATCTTGTGACTGCAAAAATGTATGCTTCCGATTCCGGGCTGCAGCAATCCGACAAAGCATCCAGGATGCCGCTGATGCATGAAATTTACAGGACCTATGCTGCACGTTGTTTCAGGGCAAACGCTATGGATTTTGACGATCTGCTTCTGAACACCAACATACTTTTCAGGGATTTCCCGGATGTTCTTGCCAACTACCAGGAAAAATTCCATTATATCCTTGTTGACGAATACCAGGATACCAATTACTCACAATATCTTATAGTCAGAAAGCTTGCTGCCTCCCGCCGTAACATCTGCGTGGTGGGCGACGATGCCCAGAGCATTTACTCCTTCAGGGGGGCAAGGATAGAAAACATACTGGAATTCAGGAACGATTACCCCGAGTACAAGCTGTTCAAGCTCGAGCAGAACTACAGGTCGACCCAGACCATAGTAAACGCGGCCAACACCATTATCGCTAACAACGAAGGACAGATCCGCAAAAACGTCTACTCGAAAAACGAAACCGGCGAAAACATCCAGGTGATGCAGGCTCTTACCGATACGGAGGAAGGATTTAATATTGCCTCCGACATTTTCGATAAGAAATACTCGCGTCAGCTTTTATGGTCCGACTTTGCCGTTCTCTACCGTACAAATGCCCAGTCGAGGATTTTCGAGGAGACTCTCAGGAAAAAGAACATTCCTTACAAGATTTACGGGGGGCTCTCCTTCTACGAAAGAAAGGAGATAAAGGACATCCTGGGATATTTCAGGATGGTTATCAATCCTGAAGATGAGGAAGCTCTTAAAAGGACCATCAATTATCCTAAGAGAGGGATAGGCGACACCACCCTGAACAGGATTCTCGAACTGGCTTCCGAAACAGGCAGCTCTGCCTGGCAGGTGATATCGGGGAACCCGTCGGGGATGACAGGCTTCAACCAGGGGATTATCTCCAGGATCAAAAGCTACACGAGTCTGATAGAGAGCTTCGGAAAGGATCTGGCTGAAGCCGATGCCTATTCGAAGGCCAGGGAGATAGCAATGGGATCGGGTATTATAAAGGAACTCAGGGAAGGAAAATCGCCCGAGGAGGTTAGCCGGTATGAGAACCTCGAAGAACTTCTGAATGGCATCAAGATCTTTACCGAAGCGGCCGAGACCAACGGGGAACCGGCATCTCTGGAGGCTTTCATGGCAACGGTATCGCTTCTCACCGATCAGGACAATGAGAAGAAGGAGGATCGCAACAAGGTTACCTTAATGACCATGCATTCAGCCAAAGGACTGGAGTTCAAGCATGTGTATATAGCCGGGATGGAAGACACGCTTTTCCCGTCGCCACTTTCGGCAGGAAATCCGAAAGAGATTGAAGAAGAAAGGCGTCTTTTTTATGTCGCGCTGACGCGTGCCGGGAAAATGGCAACTCTGAGCTATGCCCTCAACAGGTACAAATGGGGCAATCTGGAAAGAAGCGGGCCAAGCAGGTTTCTCCTGGAAATGGACAAGAAATTTCTCGATTATCCTCAGACCGGTGGTAAGCCCTTCACCCAGAGTCCGCCCCGCGGCTTTACGGCATCCCGTCCCGCGACAGAGGCAGCGCCCAGGTATACAAGTCCTTCAAGGTTAAGGAAGATAACAGCCCCGAAAGCTTCATATTCATCCGCGGAACCGGGGACCGGTACTCAGGGTAATTTCATGCCCGGCGACAGCGTGAGTCATGAACGATTCGGAAACGGAACCGTCGTTTCGATTGAAGGAGAAGCCCCAAACACAACAGCAATCGTCAACTTTGAAAATCACGGCACGAAAAAGCTTCTTCTCCGTTTTGCATTACTGACAAAGAACTAGTTGGTTTTTTGGGATTTGTACTCCCGCAAAGGGCACAGGGCGCAGGGCACAGGGCACAGGGCGCAGGGCGCAGGGCACAGGGCAGAAGAACGGCGAGCGGCACGCGGCGAGCGGCACGCGGCCAAGAGCAGGGTGCAGGGCACAGTGACAGGTCGTGCAAGCTGAGGAGTGAAACGACGAAGTCCCGCTCCGCGGGATCATGCAAGTCATGCAGGTCGTGCAGGTCGTGTGAGTTGTTCGCTTAGTGCTGGTTGTGTGGCTAGTACCCTAACGAATAATTGTTAATTGTTAATTGTTAATTGCTAATTGTTTATACATCGCCTATAATACATAATACATAATACATTGTCTTGCGGTCTGCTCTTTCCCAACACTTAACAAATCACTTATAAAAAAATAGGTCTGCCTGACTTAAAAAAGGACAAGAATGAAAATTGATGAATTTTGATAAAACTTGATGAATTTTTATCATTAAATTTTATTGCCGTGTCATACTGATTTCCGAACTTTATTACCGTAACGATTCCGGATAGCGCTGGTCAATATCAAAAAAATATTGGGACTGACGGTTAAATTATCATGGAAACAAGAATAAATATCAGGCTCAGCCGTATTGCCAATGTACTTTTGTTAAATTCCGGCATTGTACTGTCTGTCCTTCTGATCCTTCACGAGTTTGAAGTTCATCTTGCTTTCACGGACAAGCTATGTCATCTTAACAAGGCGACCAACTGTAACACGGTTCTTCATGATAAAGCATCAAAAGTATTCGGATGGTTCGGTTGGGCCGATGCCGGGTTCGTGTACTTCACGGGCAGTTTTCTATTTCTTCTGCAGTCTCCCCAGGGAGAAGGACTTTCTTTATTGGCAATATTAGCTGCCCTTTCAGTGCCTTATCCTATCTTCTCGATCTATTACCAGGGCTTTGTTTTGAAGAAGTGGTGCCCGATGTGCCTTGGAGTTCAGCTTATACTGATAACAGAATTCATTTTATTGTTGCCACAGTTATCGCACCTGACCTTTTCTTTTGATTCTTTAACAAGGCTACTGCTTAGCTTACTTGTAACTGCAATAGTCTACACGCTGTTTATATTATTCCGTAAGGAGCAAATGTCCGGGGAAATGCATTACTATAAATATCTCGGTTTTAAGAAGAACCCGGGCATTCTCAGGGTTCTCCTGATGAATCAGCCCCGCCATGAAATTCCTTTATCGGAGAACAGTCTGCTGTTTGGTAACAGGGATGCTTCGATCCGGATAACAGCATTTCTCAGTCTTCACTGTTCACATTGTGCAAGAGCCTTTGAAAAAATAAGGGATATGCTTAAAGATAAAGAAGACATACTTATAAATCTTATCATGATTACATCTGATAAAAAAATGCCTGCTACACTATATACCAATAACCAGCATGGTAAAGAAGCAGAATCAATAAAACTACTAGAGC
>JAXDBC010000136.1:0-5652 GCA_034679225.1 Bacteroidales bacterium
ACCCGATACTATGGGTACAATGTTTTCTGGCTCAGCTGTAATCGACTATAATAATACCTCTGGTTTTGCTAAGGATGGGATACCTCCAATGGTTGCATTTTACACAGTTGATAGTCCTGATAACCAACGTCAATGTATTGCCTATAGTTTGGATAATGGTCGTAGTTTTACAAAATATGAGGGTAATCCCATTATTGATTCCAAATCAAAATGGAACAGTAAAGATCTAAGGGATCCCCATGTATTCTGGTATGATCCGGGTAAGTGGTGGGTAATGGTTCTCTATGAGCGCGACGGTCATTCAATTTATACATCTTCAAATCTCAAAGATTGGGAATATCAAAGCCACACAACAGGATTCTTCGAATGTCCCCAACTCTTCGAACTAGCTGTTGATGGCAAAGTGACCAACAAAAAATGGGTAATGTATGGTGCTTCAGGCACATATATGATTGGAAGCTTTGATGGTAAGACATTTAAACCTGAAGCTGGTAAATATTATTATGGAAATGGCGCACTTTATGCAGCTCAAACTTTCAATAACATTCCTGAATCAGACGGAAGACGTATCCAGATTGGATGGGGTCGTATAGAACATCCTGGGATGCCATTTAAGCACATGATGCTTTTACCAACTGAACTTAAGCTAAAGACTACAAAAGATGGAATAAGGTTGTTCAATACACCTGTTAAGGAAGTGGAAACACTGATGGAAGAAGAAAACTCATGGACTAGCCTCGATGCTGAAAAAGCATCCGAATTATTACAGGAATATAAGGATGAGACAAGTTTCCGGATCAAGACTACAGTAAAACTGTCGCATGCGACTGATGCAGGACTCAGCCTCTATGGCCAGCCATTGCTAAGGTATGACATGAATTATAATCATATTAACGGATTGTTCTATTCCCCTGAAGATATGACAAGCATGGAAATAAGTGCCGATATTATTGTTGACAAAACATCAGTAGAGGTCTTTATTGATGAAGGAGCCTTCTCGTACGCTTTGGAACGTAAAGCTGTACAGGGAAACACAGATGGTTTCAAATTCTTTGGGAACCGTATCGAGGTGAAATCTTTGAAAATTTGTAAAATGAAGTCAATTTGGGGAAATTAAATTTTAAAAAAGTTAAACATGAAGAATTCGAGTCAGATAACGAAATTGCTACCTGTGATGTTAACGTTTTTTACAATGGGATTTGTTGATCTTGTTGGGATAGCCACAAACTACATAAAAGCCGACTTCGTGTTATCTGATACATTGGCTAACCTGATGGCATCGATGGTGTTCGTTTGGTTCTTTTTGCTATCCGTACCCACAGGCTTATTAATGAATAAAATTGGACGAAAAAAAACTGTGTTGCTGAGTCTTTTGGTGACCATACCGTCACTTCTTATCCCTCTAATCAGTTACAGCTTTGTTTCTATGCTTATCTCGTTTACGTTGCTGGGGATTGGCAACACATTAATGCAGGTTTCGTTAAATCCTTTGCTAGCCAGCATTGTGAGTGGTAAGCGGATGTCAAGTTCACTTACATTCGGTCAGTTTGTTAAGGCGATAGCCTCTTTCATAGCACCGATACTTGCGGCATGGGCAGCTGTAAAGTTTGGCGACTGGAGGTTTATTCTTTACCCGGCCTTTGCAGCTATTGCTATTATAGCATTCTTTTATCTTGGAGTCGTCAGGATTGAGGAAGAAAAGATTGCAGATAAACTGGTATCCTTAAAGGAGAGCTTCGGACTATTGGGAGACAAATATGTACTGGTTTTCTTTCTGGGAATCATGGCTCATGTCGGTCTCGACGTGGGTATAAATGCAACTGCACCTAAATTATTAATGGAACATCTCGGAGTATCTCTTTCGGTCGCAGGATATGCTACAAGTTTTTATTTCATTTTTCGTACGGTAGGTTGCCTGATGGGTTCGTATCTGCTTGCAAAGTTCGGCGACAGGAGAGTTTTCATAGTTAGTATAAGTATGATTTTGATTGGGATACTGTGCCTTTTCTCATATAATGAGACCATTATGTATACTGGTATTGGATTGTTTGGGCTTGGCAATTCAAATATTTTCCCTGTCATGTTTTCACAGGCATTGGTCAGGGTACCAGGTAGCCAGAATGAAGTCTCAGGTTTAATGATCACTGGAATTTCCGGTGGTGCAATATTCCCCTTACTCATGGGAGTCGCTTCCGATACACTGAAGAGCCAGGTGGGAGCACTGATAATTCTGCTTGTATTGATCTCTTATCTGTTTATTTTAGTGTTTCCGAAGGTAAAACAGAATATTTGAAGAATCATCCAGAGTATGTAACTATTGTTAAGTTAATAATATTATACGCATGTCGAAAACATAATGTGGTCAGATTACACGGCCTATGCAAGTAATCTGCAAAGTCTTGCCATCCCCCAGGACCGGCTTATATTATACTCTCACTTCCACCATCATCCCTTCACCAGCCCTGGGGTCAACATAAACTGTTTTTCATTGGAGAACTGCCTCAACGGTTTATTTTATTATATTGCTCGGTGACCGACCGACCTCTTTATGTTGAAACCAGTTATCACCACGCTTGTAATAAGCATCCTGACATCAGGTTCTGTTCTATTTGCTCAGGAGAACAGTGTGATTGAAGCCACCACTACTGATTCTGCAATTATAATTGACGGAATTTTAAATGAAGAATCCTGGATGGAAGCCGGGAAAATATCCGATTTCATCCAATATGAACCTGTCGAAGGTAAAGAATCGGACCATAAAACCATTGTCAGGATTCTTTTCGGGAAGGATGATCTGTATGTTGGCGCCTTGCTCTACGACACAAGGAGCAATATTGAGAACAACCTGGGCAGGAGAGATGAGTATAACAGGGCTGACTGGTTCATGATATCCCTGGATTCTTACTACAGCGGCAGAACAGCCTTCACTTTTGCCGTCAATGCTGCAGGAGTACAGCTCGACGGGCAACAGGATGATAACAGAAGGGTCAGTTCCGGGGAAATCAACCCTTTGCTGCCGGCCGGACTTGACGTCTCCTGGGACGCGATATGGTATTCAGCAGTAAATATTACAGATGAGGGCTGGTCCGTGGAAATGCGGATACCCTACAACATGCTCAGGTATTCAAGAAAGGAGATACAAACCTGGGGTGTTTATTTCTCGCGGCGTATCCCGAAATCCGGTGAGTCTTCCGAATGGCCGTATATCCCGCGGAACAAGAGAAACAACCTTGTTTCGGGATACGGGAAGATTACGGGTATTAAGGGAATCGACCCCCGGCCCAATATCCAGCTGCGCCCATATGTCCTGGGAGCGCTTAATGTGTTTGAAAATGAAAACATTCCCGGAAAGGCTGATCACAATTTCAAAGTCAATGCCGGAGGAGATATTAAACTGGGAATCGGACCCAATGTCATTCTTGATGCAACTATAAGACCCGATTTCGGACAGGTTGAAGCCGATCCTGCCGTCCTGAATCTCACGGCTTTCCAGACCCTCTTCCCCGAAAAACGCCCGTTTTTTCTGGAAGGCGCCGATATTTTTAAATTCGGCATAGGATACAGCAGACTCTATTATTCACGGCGTTTTGGTGCTGATGAACCGATCATCGCTGCCATGTAACTCTCGGGCAGAACTAATAAGGATCTGTCATTCGGACTTATGGGTGTAACAGCCGGAGAAGGTTTTAACCCTACTAATAATTATGCTGTATTTCGTGCAAGCCAGAGAATAAAAGAATTCTCATCAGCCGGAGGAATCCTTACATATTATTTCAGTCCTGCCGGAAAGGGAAGCGGCTGGCAAAGCCTTACCGGAGGTGTCGACTGGGACATTAGATTTAATGATAACAAATACGGTTTTGAGGGAATTCTGGCATTTTCCGACAGGTTTTCAACCGATCCGGATGCAGAGGAACAGAAAGGTATGATGAGCAGTCTGGTGTTAAGAAAAAGACAGGGTATTTTTGACGGGCACCTGGCTTTTCTTATGTTTACCGACCAGTACAATCCTAATGACATCGGCTGGATCACCTCTGAGCAGAACTGGTACCAGATATGGGCCATTGTCAAGTATAAGCTTGCCAAAGGAAAGGAATTCGGCAGCTTTCAGCGGGGGGAACTTGGCATGAGTTATGAAAGATGGCTTTCTATTCTGGAACATTACGACATGGGGAGCAAAACAAACCTGAAGATAACCCTTACAACAAAGGAATTCAGACAGATCATGGCTTCTGCAACACTGTTTGATCCCCTGGGAGGATATGATCTTTGGGAGACAAGGGGCCTGTGGGTATGGGCAAAACCCAGGGGAGCTGAAATATCAGCGGAGTTTTCAAATGATGCCAGAAAAAAATGGACAACAACTCCCAAAGCCTCTGTCAGAAAATATGATGACAAAGGTTCGGAATTCCTGATGGATTTTCAGGGTACAATAAATCCGGGTACAAAAGTTTCATTAAGAGCGAATATAAAGGGTTCACTGGAAAATGATAAAACCGCGTGGGCATCAAATGAAACATTCCTGACAGATTACTCCGGATGGAAAATAGGCAGCAGATCAGTTTCGCCGGAGAACCTCTCTGAGGCTGAATTCACATCTTTCGATGACAAGGGAAAACTTAGCGGTATTCTTAATGAAGTTCAGGAATATCAACCGGGACAGTATTATGTGCCGGTATTCGGGACCCGCGATACAAGATCGCTCGACTTTACTTTAAGAGCTTCGCTGACCTTGACAAGCAAATTCTCGATGCAGTTGTATTCGCAGCTTTTTACAGCCAAAGGAAGATACTCGAATTTCAGCATCCTCACTAATCCGGATAACATGGCACCTTTCCCGGAGTATCCCAAAAAGAGAGATTTTAACTATAAAAACCTGCAGCTGAATTATGTAACACGGTGGGAGTACAGGCCCGGATCTGCTCTTTACGTGGTTTGGAGCCATTCGCGCAGTAAGGATGAAGAACTGAATCCTCTCGCTCCCTGGGGCGATTCAATTTATGACCAATCCTTCAGAGGACAAGTCACGGAGCTTTTCAGGACCTTTCCGCGAAATAGTTTCATGCTCAAACTGGATTACGCCTTTCACTAAAACCGGTTCCCGAAACCGCTTTATAAAGAAACCTGCTTTTAGAAGCATCACAGGGAGCTGTTTCCCTCAGATCAGTCATGATGATATAAAGAAGAGCGGCAGGCTCACCTTATATGTTCTATAGCACCTGATGACAGCATAAATTCTGTTTGACCTAAGGAGTTTGTTGTTATCTTTATAATGAAAAAAACGGAACTAAAATAAAACGGTACACGGTACGTGGAAAGAACAATACGAGGTTCGAAGTTCGAGGTTCGAAGCCAAAGCACAACAGCTAATTGTTAATTGTTAATTGTTAATTGTTAATTGCTTATTGCTCATTGTTCATTGCTAATTGCTAATTGTAATTGCTCATTATATTATGACAAAAAAGTACAAATCAGTTATCAGGCCTTTATACGGAATATTTTTGTTCATTTTTCTAGCAGCCGGAACAGTTTTAAATGCACAGGATTTTGGCAGAAAGGAAAAACTGAACGACGACTGGTATTTCAATCTGGGAGACATCCGCTATGGAGGGATTGAAAATATGGATTGCAGCAAGTGGGCTGTCGTTGATC
>JAXDBC010000137.1:0-16939 GCA_034679225.1 Bacteroidales bacterium
CCCTGTGCCCTGTGCCCTGCGCCCTGCGCCCTGCGCCTTTCCTCTGTTTTTTGGTACGGCATTTGCTATTCATCAGTAGAAGCAATAATTCCAAAAACTCCAGGTCATGAAGAAATATATTATAACCACTATCCTTGCAGTATTGATGACAGCGGGAGCCACGCTGACCGCCAGAAGTTACCCTGACGATTACCTTGGACTGCCCGGAGACAATCTCAATCTTTACGCTGTAATGAATCTCTTCCAGGAGTCTCAGACCCTCGAGGAATTCGAAAGAAAGCTTAACGATCCGGATTTAAGGGTAAACAACCTCGATCTGGACGGCGATAATTATGTCGACTATATAACAGTGCATGACTATGTCGACGGAAATGTTCACAACATAGTCCTAAGGGTGGCGCTCAACAGATATGAAACCCAGGATGTCGCGGTGTTTATCGTTCAGAGGTTCTCCGACGGCAGTGTGAACATCCAGCTCGTGGGCGACGAGGCTCTCTACGGCAGGAACTACATAATCGAGCCCGATTATGACAACTACTATTCAGGAAGATACAACCCGGGCTACACCGGGGGAAGAAGGGTGACCATCCGCCTGGTTGCCGACTGGCCTGTAGTAAGATTCATCTACCTTTCAAGCTATATCCCCTGGCACTCAACATGGTACTGGGGCTATTATCCTTCCTACTGGAGTTCCTGGCGTCCGTACTACTACCACTATTACTACGGATTCCACTACTATAATATTCACAATCATTACTGTGTGATGTTCAGGCGCTGGGACCGTATCAGGTACTACGGGTACAACGACTTCTACTACTCACGCATCAGGTCGCATTCAACAATGTACTCACGCAGGGAGAAAGAAGGCCGCTACAGGGATACATACTCGCGCCCCGATATGAGAAGAATGGGCGAATCGCACTATGCCAGCCTGAGTCAGACCAGACGCGGCGATTACCGGGCATCCTCCTCTTCGGATGCCACGCGAAGGTCCTCTTCAACCCAGCGTTCTAATGCTGTTCAGTCAAATACCACAAGACGGCCGGTTAGCGATCAGGGCCAGTCGACGGTAAGGAGAAGCGCCTCATCAACTACAAACAGACAGGCTACTACTTCAGCCCAGACTGCACGGAGGCCGGCAACAACTCAGAGATCTGCAACTGTCCAAAGACCGGCAACAACTCAGAGACCCACAACAGCTCAGAGATCAGCCCCGGTTAGCTCCAGCTCCAGACCGCAGACCGCACAGAGACCCGTAACGACTCAAAGACCAACAACTGCACAAAGATCAGCTCCGGTCAGCTCAAGTTCCAGACCGCAGACTGCACAAAGACCCGTCTCAACCCAGAGGTCGCAGGTAACTGCTCCCCGGTCGCAATCGAGCTACAGCAGGTCAGGCTCAGCCACATCAAGGCCTTCCGCTCCGGCTGCCAGACCATCATCTCCCAGCCGCAGTTCATCCGGATCCTCAGTTGCCAGACCTTCAACACCCAGTCGCAGCTCGGCCAGTTCCTCAATAGGCAGGTCATCCTCTCCCAGTCGTAGCTCGGCCAGTTCCTCTATGGGCAGGTCATCATCACCCAGCCGGAGTTCGTCACATGTATCTTCAGGCAGCTCTTCAGGCCGAAGCAGCAGTTCAGGATCATCAAGAAGCTCCTCCTCCGGATCATCGGGAAGACGGTAAATAGCAGTATACGGTTAATTAATAACCAATACCCACTCCAACCCCCCCCGCGGTGGCGGGGCAGGCTCTCCGGAGGAGGGGATCCTTCCGATGCAACCTTAGCTAAATCCTCATTGTAAGAGACCTGCAAGACAATGTATCATGTATTATAGGCGATGTATTATAGGCGATGTATTATAGGCGATGTACCGCTTTAGAAGAGACCGCAAGACCGCAAGACTGCAAGACTGCAAGACCGCAAGACCTGCCCCCTGCCCCCTGCCCCCTGTACCCTGCGCTTTTGCCGCCAGCCGCGTGCCGCTCGCCGCAAGCCGTTCTTCCGCCCTGTGCCCTAAGTCCTGCGCCTTTTTCCATTAAGAAACTACTTTTTCCCATAATGAGAATTTAACATGATTACTGTCCTTCGTGAAAGGCAGTGTTGATATCTTAACCTTCTTTTTTTGAGTGAATTGCAAACAAATTGCCTGTTTTGGCAGATTGTGGCACGGGACTTGGATATAAATTGTAGAATTCAACAAGCCACCCCTCCATGAAAAAAACGATCAGCATTCTTGTTATTGAAGACAACGAGTATTACAGCAACCTCCTGTCGAATGCCATACAGCAAAGCCTCAACGGTATCCTGACACGGGGCAAGTATCAGCTGGTACTCCGCTCCTTTACCAATGCTGCTGAGTATATGAAAAAGATCAAGGCGGGCGACCTCAGTTCAAATTATGACGCCGTTTTCATCGATTATTACCTTGGCGACGGCCTGAATGCCGGTCACGTGATAAAGGTCCTCAAGGAACACTCCTGCGATGCCATGGTGATCCTGCTTTCTCAATCGAAATCGGTAAAAGAGAAACTTCATACAATACCCCACGATTATTTCGTGGTAAAGGATGAATTTGCCCCTGCACTCTGCGGTCTTTATCTTCAGCAACATATAGAGAATAAATATTCGGTATCTTTGGATCGATGAGCGATCCGTCCGTAAGAGAGCCCGGCAGGAATTCGATCCATACAAGGGTCGGATTACTGATGATCCTGGCAGTAATACTTCTGTCGGCAGCCTTTTATATGTTCTACCGCAACCTTTCATCAATAGTGTCTTCAATTAAGATTGATGAGTCGCCTGAACTGAGACTGGTCGGCATAAGGGAAATTTCAACCGATATAGAGAAAGCTGGAAACAGCGTCAGGATATACATGGCAAGCCGCAATCCCGCCGACATAAGGCCGTATTACGCGTTCATCTCGGGGATTGATGAAAAAATCGGCACCCTGAGGGAAGCCTGCAACAACGATTCTGTCCTCCTTGCCCAAACCGACACCATAAAGCTTCTGATTGACAGGAACATCTCAATATGGACACAGCTGCTTGTTCTCTCGAGGGACGACAATGTAATAAGAAACCTTCGAAGACTTTCAATACATCTCGATTCGTCATCAACTGAACTTGCCGGGACTGGTACAACACAAAGGGAATTCAGGCTGAGCCCCGACAATACCCCGGTCAGGAGGGAAACAGGCAACAATTACGAAGAGATAATTGAGAAAAACCGGCTGACAAGAGATCAGCAGGCTGTCAGGGAGCTTCAGCTGGCAAGAAACAGCAGCGTGATCACCGAAAAATTCTACGACCTCCTTTCAAGCATGGAGGATGAAGTATACCAGCAGATAGGACTGAAGGCCGTGGAAGCAAGGAAAGTAGCTGACGAAACCTACCGCGGTCTTGTACTGGTGGCTGTTACCGGGGCGCTTTGGGGCATCCTGTTGATATATATGGTCTTCAGGTATGCCAGAAATGCCCTTGCTTACCAGGCTGCCCTCGAAAAGTCGAGGGATGAAACTGAAAAACTGGCAAAAACCAGGGAACTTTTCATGGCTAACATCACTCATGAGATAAGGACTCCCCTCACGGCAATCTCGGGCTTTACGGAACAGCTTCTTCATGAAAACCGCGGCGGTGAGACCGCAAAATCCCTGAATGTAATAAAATCATCTTCCGACCATCTCCTGAGAATAATTGATGATATTCTTGATTTTTCAAAGCTGAAAACCGATAAGCTCACTCTCGAGAAAGTGCATTTCAGAATTGCCGGTGTATTGGAGGATGTTCACGAGATGCTTTCCGGAAAAGCGGCTCAGAATAATAACCGACTGAGTCATAAGCTCGATCCCGGTACTCCCCCCGTGATCGTGGGCGATCCATACCGTCTGAAACAGATTCTGCTGAATCTCGCCGGGAATTCAATCAAATTCACGAGCAATGGCGAAGTGTCCATGATGGTAAGCCACAATCCGAAAAACAACAAAGAAGTAGAACTCGTGCTGAGCGTTGCCGATTCCGGAATAGGGATAGATGAATCGAAGCTGGAAGTAATATTCGACGATTTCACCCAGGCAGAGATGAACACCACCAGAAAATACGGAGGAACGGGACTCGGCTTATCGATAGTGAAAAGCCTGATCAACCTGCATGGGGGTAATATTGAGGTAAAAAGCAAAAAGAATGAGGGCACTACCATAACATGCCGTATACCATACCCGGTTGGCGATGAAAAACTGGTGAAAGCCGGTCAGGAAGCCCCTGCTGCCGCTCCGCCGGAGATTAAAGGGAAAAGAATACTCGTGGTGGATGATGAAGAATACAACCGACTGCTCTTCAGTAAGATCCTTGGAAGATGGAAAGCCGCTTTCAGTCTGGCAGAAAACGGCATGACTGCCCTCGAGATGCTGAAAACAGAGAAATTCGATCTGGTTTTCATGGACATGCGGATGCCGGGTATTGACGGACTGAAAACGACAAGGTTCATCAGGGAGGAAATGCAAATCAGCGAAAAGGAAATGCCGGTTATCTTCACCTCAGCCGCTCCCGGAAATGAAGAACAGGAAAAATTCACAAAGACAGGCATCAATGCCTTCATGCCAAAACCCTTTTCAGAAAAGATGCTTCTCTCGGCAATAATTCAAGCCACGGGTATTAACGCCGGAAGTTCTTCAGCTAAACCTGCTGCCCCAGACGAGTTAGCCGGGGAAATGTCAGATATCGACCTCAGTAACCTGTATCACCTCGCGGGAGGCGACAGGGTTTTTGTAAAACAGATGCTGGAATCTTTCATCTCGACCACCGCCTTGGGGTTGAACGAAATGAGCGGAGCTGCCGCAAGGGAAGAATGGGAAAACACTGCAAACCTTTCACACAAGATACAACCACCATGCAGGCATATCGGCGCCATTAAGCTTTTTGATATGCTTGCCGGAATTGAACGGTCGATACGCGGGGAAGGAAATACCGGTCAGACGATGGCAATGATTGAGAATGCTGCCGCGGAATTCGGGATAATAAAACGGCTTGTTGAAGAAGAAATAGCAAAAATCAGCTGAACCGAGGATAATCCATCCGGATTTTTTAACTTTCGGGATGCAGTCTGAGCAGATTGCAGTAATTTATGAAACTGACACCCTATGCCAGAAAAACCTGTCAGGATATTTGTAGTTGAAGACAATGAGTGGTACAACAAACTGCTCGTTTATACCCTGTCGCTGAATCCCGACTATGAGGTAAAGGGCTTTCTGAACGCCCGCGATTTCCTCGCCTGCCTCAGCGAAGCTCCCGATATCGTAACCCTCGATTACAGGCTGCCCGATCTGTCAGGTCTCGAAGTACTCAAGAAAATAAAACAGGAAAATGAAAACATCAGGGTTATCCTGATCTCAGAGCAGGAAGACATTGAAATGGTCGTGACTCTGCTAAAAATGGGCGCCTACGACTATATTACAAAATCGAACGACATCAAGGAACGCCTTCTCAATACCATACAGAACCTTACCAGGGACATTAACCTGAAAAAGGAAATATCCAGCCTCAGGAAAGAAGTTCAGAAGAAATACTCCTACAGCAAGACCATACTCGGCGAAAGTGCGGCCATAAGGAATGTTCACGACCTGATAAACAAGGCAATAGAGACCAATATAACTGTAATAATAACGGGCGAGACCGGTACCGGTAAGGAGCTGGTAGCAAAGGCAATCCACTACAATTCGAAACGGGGCGACAAGCCATTTGTAGCGGTGAACGTCCCGGCAATCCCAAATGAACTTATTGAAAGCGAACTCTTCGGACATGAAAAGGGAGCCTTCACGGGAGCTACCTTCAGAAGGATCGGACGCTTTGAGGAGGCAAATGGCGGAACTCTTTTCCTGGATGAGATAGGAGAAATGGACCCGAACCTGCAGACAAAGCTGCTGAGGGTATTGCAGGAAAAGGAAATCGTCAGGATAGGAAGCAACAAGCCAATACACACCGACTGCAGGATCATCACAGCCACAAACAGGAACCTCAGGGAAGAAATCAGGAAGGGGAACTTCAGGGAAGATCTGTTCTACCGTCTTATGGGACTGCCAATCGACATCCCTCCTCTCCGCGAGCGGTCGAGCGACATACTCATCCTTGCCAGACATTTCGCGGAAAATTTCTCAAAGGAAAACGGAATACCGATGAAAGCCTTCTCTGAAGGAGCCAGGAAAAAACTGATGTCCTATTCCTTCCCCGGAAACGTAAGGGAACTCAAATCGCTCGTGGAGCTTGCCCTCACCCTCTCGGTCAATGATGAGATAACAGAAAATGATTTTGCAATAGATACCGCGGAAAATCTTTTAAGTCACGACAACGCCGACCTCACAATGCGCGAACATGAAATGCGGATACTCAAAGCCTCACTTAAAAAGTATAACCACAACATCCCCCTTACCGCGGAAAAACTCGATATAGGCATCTCTACTATTTACAGGATGCTGAAGGAAGAGAAAGAGTAAGGCACGGGAAGATGAAGGGGAGAAGGGGGGAAGAGGAGAATGGGTGAAGGGGTGAAGGGGTGAAGGGGAGAATGGGGGAAGAGGAGAATGGGAGAGAATAGTAAGTAAACTTCTGCGTGAATCTGTGAGTCCTGAAAGGCATCGGAGACTTAGGGATGTAGGATCGTAGGTACGGTAAGACGGCAAAATGGTTATGCAAAACGGAGCCCCCTCTTCCAAAGGGATGGGATGAGTTTAAATACTCCTGATTTTTCCCAAAATGATAATTTTTCTATCAAAATGAGCAGAACCGGACTCCCGGGTCTTTTTCTACCTGTTTAATAATCTGTGTTTTACTTTCTGCCATTCATTCCGGCCCGTGCTTTGTCATATATGATGAAAACATAAAGATCCGTATCGTTAAACCAATATTACTGAAAATGGAAACCAATGATGCTAAAACACAGAGAGAAGACATACTTACTATGAACAGGATTGAGGAGGCCAGGAAGGAGGGACACTCAAAAGGAGTGCTCATCACTGCAATTATAGGCCTTGCCGTTCTGCTCGCTCTCGGCCTGCTTGGCTGGTCACTGTACAGGAAGGATCACAATAAGCAGCTGACTCTTATGGAAAACCAGAGGGTAAGCTTTAGCCGGCAGCTTTCTGAACGCGACTCCACACTCAACAACTGGCTGACTTCGTTCGACGAGATCGAAAAGAACCTTCGCATGATAAAGGAGAAGGAGAAACTTATAACGGTCAACTCAGCCGGTTCGGAAGTATCGGCCGACAAAAGGCAGCAGATAATGGAAGACATAAAGGCCATCAATACTCTTCTTGAAGAAAACAGGCAAAAGATCGCCAGTCTAAATGCCCAGCTCAAGAAATCCGGAATCACCATCACCGGTCTGCAGAGCAGGATCACCGAACTCGAGACTTCCATGAAAAATTATGAGAACGATATCGCCTTACTTAAGGCAAGCCTCGACAACAAGGATTTCGAGATCGAACAGCTCAACGAAACAATGGTGGCCCTCAACGACACACTCAACAGGAAGGTGGAAACCATAAACACCCAGACATACATGCTGAATCAGGCTTTCCTCGTGTCGGGTACCTACAAGGACCTGAAGAACAAGGGAATCCTCTATAAAGAAGGTGGATTCCTCGGGATCGGCAGACTGGAATCAATCAAGGACAATTTCGATGAAAGCATCTTCACCGAAGTGAATATATCCGAACTGAAGAGCATCCCGGTCAATAATTCCAGGAAAGTAAAGCTCGTCACCGAACATCCGGCAGGGTCGTATGAACTGGTCAAAGAGGATGAAAACACGATAAGCTCGATTGCTATACTGAATCCCGGAGAATTCTGGAAAATATCAAGATATGCAGTCGTGGAACTTGTAAAATAATAATTGGTAAGGTCAGGTTAAGTTAGTTAGGTTAATTAGGTTAGTTAAAAGAAAGGCTGCATCTCCCCGGTGCAGCCTTTTTAGTATAATTCACGGGTAGCGGGCCGGTGTTTTTCCGAAACACCAAGACCAAATAAAGCGAAATCATATTTCACAGGGTCATTACGGTCCATTGATCGCAGAACGCCATCCAGTTCCCGCACTGCTTTTGCATCATTTTGTTTCCGGCAAAGCAATCCAAGTTCGCGTGCAACGTTTCCGGAATGAACATCAAGCGACACATAAAATAAGAATATCTCTTAAGATACCCCCATCTTCTACGCCCATAAAATTAAAGATCAGGGGTATGTATGTTGCCCTGATATTTAATGCTTGTATAATAAATTTTCTTATCGCCTCCAGAATTTTATATCCTTCATTGGATTCTCTAGCTGATAACTCTTCTTTATTTCTCCTGTTGAGACATCAAAGCAAACTACTTCAAACTTTGAATTAACAGTAATATACCAGTTGTTTTCTTTATCATAACCTGCAATATTGCCATAATAACCGGCTGATTCAATAAGGACACTACTGATCTCCGCTCCCGTTTCCGTGTCTATTACCGTTAAATAAGTTCGCTCGTTATCCCCAACTGAAATAATTAAGCTGATTAGCGTATTATTGACAGGATTGTACACTGAATTTGTCAGCATTTTTCCAACATGGCGTTCCTTAATGATTTTTCCTGTTGCCGGTTCGATTGTAATTAAATAATTATCTGCCCGATACAGAATGTAGTGTTTTGCTTTTTCATCATAATAGTAGGTGGTTGCATATGTTCCATCCCCCACGTCAATTTTGTTGTTAGAAACTATGGCGCCTGTTGACAGATTTACCCTGATAACATAATTTGTATAAATCGGTGGCCCTGTTTTAGCTGATTTTGTGTCTATTGTATCGGGTTCATCTCCATAGATCATGGTTGAATATCGGCCTATCAGCATATTATCGTTGGCATCAATCACAGCCTGCGAGACAAATCCGGGAAGCTTGATCGATTTGATAAGTTTTCCTGATTCCGGATTGACTAATTTAAAGGTTGTATCACAATCTACAAATCCATACCCTTTAGTTGTAGGATCATAAACAGTGGAACCGAATACATAGCAATCGATGGGAGTGGTATTCACCACTGCACCCGAGTCAATATCAACGCAAATTATTTCCGAACCTTTTGCCTCTGATATCCCGGTTACAATCAGTGTACTGGGCCTGTCTACCTGCTTTTCGGTGCATGAAAAAACCACCAACGCAAGTAATCCGAAAAAAATAGCATAGTTTTTCATCATGATATGTTTTTTATAAGACTAACACATTGTAAGTTAAATAATTTAAGTCGATTTATCAAACTTTTTTAACACTCTCTATAAACTCTCGCGGGCTGAGTAGGAGGCTAATAAGCATCCTCGCTTTTTACTGAAAAAATCTCTGGTTCCGAACCCCTTTCCACATTGATCATAATGCATAAGATTGCTTACCATTTCTTACTTCAGCCTATCAAAATAACGCTCCAGCTTACCATTTTTTATTATACTATTCAATAAAACGGTATCGAATCCAAGATATCCATTCCCATTCATAAAAATCCCTCTATCATCGATTAATTGGTAAAATTCGATAAATGGATCCTTATCAATAAGTAGTTTATATAAACTATCTTTATCAGGCAAAGTCTCAAATCTATTGTATTCTTCTATTGATAATGACAAATACCCCGTATTAGGCCCCATAGATCCGTTAAGAAAATATCCCCCTGATAAACTAACCGGCCATTGAGTGCCGATCTTAAGAGAATATGAAACGATATGTGCTTTATCTGCTGACAACTCAACCGGAACTTTTTGAGAATAATCGTTAACCATCTTATATATCCAAATTGTAGTGTCTTTAGTACTTTCCTTACATGAATAAGTCAGCGTAAGAAAAAGGAAAATCAAAATCTTATAATACATATTTACTTGGTTTTTAATGATTTTCTTTGTAATCATTTGGTTATTTTGATAAATATGAATATGGTAAATCCCTCTGGGTCTACCTTCAATCCTCATTCATTTCCGAGGCTACTTTATAATGCTTCTAACCAATTAAATTCCAATGAACTTCAAAATCAGCTGTTTGCCAAGTAGGTTTTGGTGAACCGTACAATTTAAATATATATTTCGAAGGCAGCTTTTTTTTGTACACATTTAGTACAAAGCAATTCAAAGTTTGTCCATAACCGATCTATTAAGATGAGTTGTCGACTATCTAACCAAATGAGGCTACTTAAAGCAAGAATAGTAGCTTTATCTTCGAAGAAAAGTGGAATTTATGGCTAAAACGGGTAGGCTAGAACTTGACAATCTGTGAGAACCTCAGTCCGGTGGAACAAGTGCCTGATCCCGGCAGCATTATTATAAACTCCAAATCCTAAATAGCTTGATGTCAGAATTTCAAACTATAACTGAAAGACGGAATTATCGGGAAATAGCTCTGCTGTTTTAATACGGTTTTGCCAGATTCCGGGATCTCTCTTCCTGCCTGATCATACTGAACCTCAGTTTCAAGAAAATAGTAATATGGATTCTGACGATTATAAAGATTGTAAATATTTATGCTCCAGGTTCTCTCTCCCAGTTTTACAGTTTTATAAAAATTAACCCCAACATCCAGTTTGTGGTAAGCGCGCATCCTGTACGAGTTAATATCATTATATACTTGCCCGTACAGGTAATAATTGCCTGTATTGAATAATTCATCACCCGGACCGCTTTGCATTAAATATTTCCCCGCTGCAAGCGTAAAGGGATTACCGCTTCCGTAAACCCAGGTCGCGGAAAGCTGAACATTACTCTTTATTTTATGCAGGTAGACAATACTGATATCATGTGTTCTGTCATACTTGAAAGGATATGGTCTTCCGGAGTTTTTGTTCTCAAATTGCCTGGTTGATCTTGAGTAAGTATAAGCTAACCAGCCCGTAACAGGACCTTTTGTCTTTTGCAGAAGCAATTCCAGTCCGTAAGACCTGCCCTTGCCGTTTGTCTCAACCCTGGTTTGCCAGTCGGAAGACGATGATATGGTTGCAACACCATCCTTAAAAGTGATAAGGTCGTTCATCGTTTTATAATAACCTTCCAGACTTAGCTCATACATCCCGTTACTGAAAGTCCTTTCCAGTCCAAAAGCAAATTGCTTTGACAAGGATGGTTTAATGGCATCAGTAACAGGTACCCATATGTCATTCTGCATATTCGGACCTGATCCCGTGAGCAAATGGATATACTGATTCATTGATGCATAAGAAGCCTTTATCAGAGTATTTTCTGCAATCATGAAAGTTGTCAGGAAGCGTGGTTCAAATGAGAAATAATTCCGCTTTGCAATATTATAACCGGTAACTCTGAAACCAAAATTTGTAAATAATCTTTTGCCGATTGAAATCTCATTTTCAAGATACAGACCATTCTCGATGCCTTTCAGTTTTATGCTGCCGAAGCTGGTATCAACGGCTGCACCGCTTTCCACGGAATGATATGATGTAGTGTTCGGATTAAAGTAGTGGAATACACTTGTTCCTCCAAACCTGATCCTGTAATTCTGATTAAAGGAATAATCGAAATCTGCCTTTGCCGACAGGTCAACAATACCCGACCAATAAGTTGCTGAGGTCTTTTCTTTAAGATTGTCGCGGGTATATGTATATGTAAAATCATTTGCAAGCCGGTACCTTGTTGAATACAAGGTAAGATTGGAAAATAGCCTGTCGCTGTACAGATGATTCCACCTGAAAGATCCAAGGATATTCCCCCATTCAAGAATCATTTCGTTTAAATCCGTCCTGGTCTTCTGACGGGAAAGTATCTTATCAGCCCCTGAATAAAAGCTTAAGTATAGTCTGTCTCTTGAAGAGACTACATGGTTGATCTTGGCATTCAGGTCATAAAAGCTATATCCTACGGAAGTCCCGTCAACTGATGTTAACTTTGTCAATGGTCTTGTGATCAGATCATACATGAATCTCCTTATCGAAAGCATATAGGATGTAGTATCTTTTTTTACAGGGCCTTCAAGCATAATTTTTGAAGCTATCATTCCTATCATCCCACTTCCGTGAAACTCCTTCATATTTCCCTCTTTCATTCTCACATCCAGTACCGATGACAGCCTGCTCCCGTGGTGGGCGGGAAAGCCCCCCTTCACCAGCTTCATACTGTTAATTGCATCGGAATTAAAAGTTGAAACAAACCCGCCAAGATGATTCACATAATAAACCGGGACATCATCAATAACCATCAGATTCTGATCAGGACTTCCGCCGCGTACATACAGGCTGCTGGATGCTTCATTGCCCGACTGGATACCGGGCATTAATTGCAATGACTTCATCAAATCAGATTCTCCGCCGAGTGAAGGCATAACTGTAAGCCTGGTCGCGGGCAACGAAATGATACTCATTTCCTTTCTCTTTTCATACACGGCGCTTCTTTCAGCGCTTACAAGAACTTCATCGAGGATATTTCCGGATTTCAGATTAAAGTCGATTGTCATATCCTTATCAGGTCTGATTGTCATGTATGCCGGAGAATAACCAACGTGGGAAGCCTGAAGCCTGACAGAATCACCTGAGGAATTCAGTAGGAGGATATAGTAACCATAAGCGTTGGAAACAGCATAATTCAGATGGTCGGATGTTATTACAGTAGCGCCAATAATTTTTTCGCCCGATGCTTCGTCGGTAACATAGCCGCTGATTGATGTCTTTTGTGAAAACCCGTCAGCAAAAAGCATAAAAAGAGATACAAGTATGAAGAATCTCTTTATCATTTACCTGGAATAATTATTGTTTTTTCATCGTATGAATAGCCTGCAAAGATTCCATAACCGCCGCTGATATTTGAATACAGGTTGACCGGCTCGCTCATTCCGCTGATAATGTCATAGTCGAGACTGAACAAATATGCAAACTGCTTTTCCTTGTATTTGTAGTATGCCTCCGAAACTGACCTGAGAATAATCCTCAGGTTATACTCGCAATACCAGTCGGAACCAAAATATATCTTCACCGAACAAGCTTTCCCGTCAAACATTTCATCGGTGAAAATCAGTGTCCGGGGACTATAATCAAGCAATCCGGTTGAAGTAATTATCGGATCGGAGTTTCTCGAAAACGTGATGAATACTTTTTCCCCATTAATGTCTTTTCCTGCCAGTTCCACTTCATAAAAGCCTGGTCCGGGAGAATCCTGAAAATCAAGCTTCAATTCTTTAACATTATACCCATAATCATCAGTTAGCTCTGAATCGGTAAGAACACAGTTTTGAATGATCGTTCTTTCAGGAATGATGTCTTCACAAAAAACAGAATCCATATCAGGTACGGAAACAGCGAGAGAATAATTCTTTCCTCTCTCAGCTATAATGTGTGAATAATAAAACCCGTCGTCCGGGTAAAGAGTGTCGGCTTTTACATTGTTAACCAGCAAAACAACCGTCGCGTCATTACATTCCGGGAATCCATCGTCGAGTATGCCAATGCTTTTGGACAAGTGCAGCTGTATAGGGCTGCCGTCTGTAAAAAAGCTGTTGACAACAACTTTTGAATCAGCCGGTGGAAGGTCTATATCAATGACTTTTTTACACGACTGTAAAAAAATGAGTACGGCAAAAAGTGCCAGAGTGTAAAGAAATAGACGCATTAAAAACT
This sequence comes from Bacteroidales bacterium, assembly GCA_034679225.1. Lineage (GTDB taxonomy): Bacteria > Bacteroidota > Bacteroidia > Bacteroidales > VadinHA17 > LD21. Next base: position 13,613 of record JAXDBC010000137.1, read on the forward strand.
GTAGTTGACTTTATAGGAAAGCCTGGTATGGCCGGTAAAATCGAATTCGCAGTATAGATCGAAGCTGACTCTTCTGTTTTTCGAGTATAGAGTTACACCGGGTGAAGCGTAGCATCCGAATTCGTCATTTCTGTATGGATTCGGGTCACCGGAAGTCAGCATTTCCTTGTAGGCATGGGCGAAATAAGGAGAAACTTCAGCAAATATCTGGAATCTTTTTTCTGACAACATGGAGTATCTTGTAATAAATCCGATTCTATAAACAAAGTAGTTAAATTTTTCAGACTGATTTCGGTATGACTGATTAGTAAGAATAGGAAATCTACAGACACCTTCAATACCTGTTGTGAAATTCTTGGTAATTCTATACCCATAACGTAAGGAAGAAACAGTCTCAATAAGACTAAAACCTCCAGTACTAAACAATCGTTTATTAATAAGTGGATTAAACTGAACACCTACCTGGTTTCTATAAAACGCCGGCTCCTGTTTATCCTGAGAAAATGCATTGATCAAGAACAAAAAAAGAATGCCTGCCGATAGAAGCATTGTTCTTTTCATAACAATTACATATTATCAAACAACGCTTAAAACTACTTAAATAATCATAAACGCTGTTTATTTAATAAAAGATAGTTTTCACACGTATATAATTTTATTTTAAAGGTCGGATAGCCTGCCCCGTATAGTTTTAGCAGACAGCACAATTATAATATAGATTTCAAAGACTGTCTTAATTTTTAGTACACGATTAGTACAAAGGAATTCATATTTTGTCCATTCGTCACATCCTGGCCCAAAAGGACGAAATATCAGCTCCCCCTCCCCCTTATCTTTTAGCCTCTTCCGCGCAGATATTGTGATAATTTGCTTGCCACTGGCAACTTTTTTATATATATTAGTAGGGATAATAATTTGTAATTATCGTTAAACGAAATGGATTTCTCGGGATTTATAAAAGGCATTATTATCTCGATCATACTTCTGGCTTTATTATACCAAGATTGCAACCGGCATGATGAATCCAAACAAATTCTTTCACAAGCCGAACTGTTGATGAAGGAGAATCCGGATAGCTCATTATGGCTACTGGAAAATGTTGTCACGACATCTAGATTATCAAAAGAACAGTATGCGGAGTGGTGTCTTTTGATTACGCAGGCCCGGGATAAAAATTATATTCATCACACTTCTGATTCTATAATTAGCATAGCATCAGAATATTATACAAAAAGCAATAATCCAGACCGCCAGATGCTGTCATATTACTACATGGGGCGGGTTAATCAGGATTTAAATAATGTAACTAAAGCGCAGGAGTATTACCTAAAGGGATTAGAGACTGGTAAATTTTCGGAGGATTACGCCCTGATAGGGCGTATCCACAGTAATATTGGAACATTATATACTTCTCAGGGTACTCTTGATTTGGCTATGCCTCATTTACAAGAGTCAGTAGCGTGTTTTCGTAAAACAAATGAAACACGCAATTTGTCGTTTGTTCTGCGCGACATAGCTCGTATTTATACCTTAGAAAATCAACTTGACAGCGCAGTTATTTATTACCGGCACGCCTTACTTTATTCTGACTTCCAAAGCCGTTTTTCTGTTTTGAACGGATTAGGATTTATTTATACAGAAAAGAAGGATTATCAAACAGCATATTATTATATAATGGAATCGCTGAAACATATCTATGACATTAATGATTATTACCCGGTTTATTTAACCTTGGGCAAATTATTTTATAAAATGGGAAAGGCTGATTCCGCCAGGTACTATCTGTTTAAAAGCATGGATTCTCCTAAGTTAGAAACACGAGCGGGCTCTTATTTCTTTTTATATAAACTGGCAAAAGAAAATCATCAGTGGGAAACATATGCTTTGTTTCAGGAAAAGTATGAGATACTTAGAGACTCTATTATGAGTCAAAAATATACTTCTGAAACTCAAAGACTTCAACATTTGTTTGACTATCAGCAAGCAGAGAATAAAGCGACCCGGGCAATGTCAGACCATGCAATTGCTGCAAGAAATAATATTATTTTGATTTTTATTGTAGTTGTTTTAGCCGGATCCCTATTATTATATTATTTACACGGAATGGCTACAAAAAAAAGAAAACAAAAAATGCAGGAAGAACTATTTAACTACTTCCTAAATAAACAGGATAGAGAATATGATGAGCAGATAAGATTTAATATTAATAGGATAAACGAATTGGAAAGTCTGTTAAATGGCAAAACAACAGAAGAAAAAGACGTGATCCAACTGGAAAAAAAGTTGCTTGAATTAGAAAATAAAAGGATAACCAGATTAATTCGCGAGAAGGAAGAAAGGAGAAAGAAGCTTGAATTATCAGAGATTTATTATCTGTTTGTCAACGACCCAATTCATAAAATAACTGATAAGGATAAGAAAACGTTAATGTCCTTAATAGACGAAACATATCCTGCATTTAAATCCGAAATTCTCCATTTATATCCTACTATTTGTGCAGACGATTTGTTTATGTGTTATTTGATCAAAGCTAACGTAAAAGGAACCAGGATATCTCAAATAATGTGTCTCTCCAAGCAGGCTATCTCTATGAGACGAAAGCGGTTGGCCGTGGTAATGTTAGGTGAAGGTAGCTGCCAGAAATCCCTGGACAGCCTATTATCATCATTATGAGGCTTTCATAAATTAAGTTAAGCTCCCGAAATGATAATTACTTTTTAAGTTTCAAAATAATAAAGTTATTGAGCTTAAGGATATTAGTTAACAATTAATGCCTTCCGTTTCAGCCCATTACCGGCTTTTTAGCAAAACACATCTGCCTCCGGTATCAGTTCCGGGCAGAAATTAACAAATTGCCAACCCTGCTGTGCAAAAATTTTAAAATTTTTCTATTGCCCCCAGTCCAAACAATGCAAAATCATACTTAACAGGATCTTCTGCATCAAAACTTCTTAGCACTGCATCCAGTTCCCGCACTGCTTTTGCATCATTCTGTTTTCGACTTAGCAATCCAAGTTCGCGTGCAACGTTTCCGGAATGGACATCAAGCGGACATGAAAGAATCGATGGAGAAATGTTTTTCCAGATACCGAAATCCACGCCTGCATTGTCCCGGCGTACCATCCACCTTAGAAACATGTTGATCCTTTTCGTGGCAGAGCCGGTCATCGGGTCAGACAGATGTTTTCGCGTTCTCTCAGGATGCGGGATATTAAAAAACTCCTTTTTCAGTTCATGAATAGCAGGCTGAAGCGAATCGTGAGTCTGGTATTTCACAAAAATGCCTTCAAGTCCGTTTTTATCCTTGTACAGGTGCTTCAGACCTTC
>JAXDBC010000138.1:0-14664 GCA_034679225.1 Bacteroidales bacterium
ACCGGCGCTGTAATTGGTCATGAATCTCCGGTTTCCGTTCTTCCCGTAGATTATCCACTGGCCTTCTCTCAGGTTGTTTTTGTATTGTCCCTTCATTTCCGGCTTTCCGTTTTCATGAAAGGCTTCAAAGCTGCCGTTTATTTTTCCGTTTTCATAGTTTGTCCTGAGCATCAGATTACCGTTAGGGTAGTATTTCAGGCATTCGCCGTGTCTGAAGTCATTCCTGTACATGATCTTCTCGGCGACCTTTCCGTCGGGGTAATAATTCAGAGTCAGGCCGTTTTTCCTGTTTTCCAGGTATTCTGTCTCGCTTATCAGCAGATCCTTTTCAGTGAATGAGAAGAAGCGCCATTTGCCTTCTTTCATCTGGTCTATATATTTCCCGGCTGATGCCGGAAGGCCGTTGGAGTAGTAAAGAACAGCTTCTGCTTCGCTTCCCTTGTTGCTGAAAGTCATCAGTGATTTAAGCGTTCCGTCTTCGTAGTATCTCCTGAATTCGCCATCAGGCTTATCATTGCTGAATTCGCCTTCATACATCATTTTCCCGTTGGGATAATACTTTATCCACTTTCCCTGCTTTTTTCCGTCAGGGTCGCTTCTGTTTATGTCCTGCCCCTGTATTGCGGTAAAATGCAGCAAAGTCAGTATCATTAAGAAGAATACAGCAATACTTTGTTTCATGGAAACCCGGTTGATCCCCCACAAAAGTACAAAAAAAGAGGCTGAAGTGGATTCAGCCTCCTGCAATTTATCATAGATCGTGTCTTACTTGACCTCTTCAAAGTCAACGTCGGTGACTTCATCGTTTCCAGACTTTTCGGGGCCAGGCTGGGAAGTTGTCTGCCCTGTATTCTGGGCGGTCTTGTACATCTCCTCTGAAGCAGCCTGCCAAACGCTGTTCAGTTCGGCAAGAGCTGTGTCGATGGCTGCAACATCCTGTGCTTTATGAGCCTCCTTGAGTTTTGAAAGAGCGTTTTCAATGCCGGCCCTTTTGTCGGACGGTATCTTGTCACCGAATTCCTTAAGTTGTTTTTCGGTTGAGAATATCATACTGTCGGCATTGTTGATCTTGTCAATCTTCTCCCTGGCAAGTTTGTCGGCTTCGGCATTTGCCCTGGCTTCTTCCCTCATCCTTTTTATCTCGTCATCGCTCAGTCCGGATGAAGCTTCGATTCTTATCCTCTGTTCCTTTCCGGTTCCCCTGTCCTTTGCGGCTACATGGAGAATGCCATTTGCGTCAATGTCGAATGTGACCTCTATCTGGGGCACTCCTCTGGGGGCCGGCGGAATTCCGTCAAGGTGAAAACGTCCTATAGTCTTGTTTCCCATAGCCATTGGTCTTTCACCCTGAAGGACATGGATTTCCACCGAAGGCTGGCTGTCGGCTGCAGTTGTGAAAACCTCAGTCTTTTTTGTCGGTATGGTGGTATTCGATTCAATAAGTTTTGTCATCACGCCGCCCATGGTCTCAATTCCAAGCGACAGGGGGGTAACGTCGAGAAGCAGAATATCCTTTACTTCTCCTGTAAGAACTCCGCCCTGAATGGCAGCTCCCACTGCAACCACCTCATCCGGATTGACACCCTTTGAAGGTGTTTTTCCGAAGAATTTTTCAACAAGCTGCTGGATTGCAGGGATTCTTGTTGATCCTCCTACAAGCAGAACCTCGTCAATTTCTGATGCATTGAGACCTGAATCGGCAAGAGCTTTTTTGCAGGGTCCGAGGCAGGCCTGTATAAGGCTGTCGCTAAGCTTTTCAAAATGAGCTCTGGTAAGTGTCTTGACAAGGTGCTTCGGAATTCCGTCAACCGGCATTATATAAGGCAGGTTAATCTCGGTAGTTGTTGTGCTCGACAGTTCTATCTTTGCCTTTTCGGCAGCCTCCTTAAGTCTTTGGAGAGCCATTGGGTCTTTCCTCAGGTCAACACCTTCATCTTTAATAAACTCTTCAGCCAGCCAGTCAATTATTTTCTGGTCAAAGTCATCACCACCGAGGTGTGTGTCGCCATTGGTAGATTTCACTTCGAAGACACCGTCACCGAGTTCGAGTATGGATATATCGAAAGTACCACCGCCAAGATCAAAAACAGCGATCTTGAGGTCCTGCGATTTTTTGTCAAGTCCGTAGGCAAGCGAAGCTGCTGTAGGTTCATTAATGATCCTTTTTACATTTAATCCGGCGATTTCTCCTGCCTCTTTCGTGGCCTGGCGCTGGGAATCGCTGAAATATGCCGGAACTGTGATCACAGCCTCGGTAACTTCCTGCCCAAGATAGTCCTCTGCTGTCTTCTTCATTTTCTGAAGGACCATTGCAGAGATTTCCTGGGGAGAATATAACCTGTTGTCGATCTTTACCCTTGGTGTGTTGTTGTCACCCCTGACCACTTCGAAGGTTACGCGATTGATTTCGGTATTGACCTTGTCATAGGTTTCCCCCATGAACCGCTTGATTGAGTAAACGGTCTTTTGTGCATTGGTGATGGCCTGACGTTTTGCAGGGTCTCCTACCTTGCGTTCACCATTATCAACAAATGCAACTATCGAAGGCGTAGTCCTTTTACCTTCACTGTTAGGGATTACTACAGGCTCATTTCCTTCCATCACGGCAACGCATGAGTTTGTGGTTCCCAGATCAATTCCTATTATTTTTCCCATTTTTCGATTTTTAGATATTTCAATTATTGACTCCCTAAACAGCAATGATTATGCCACGGCAATAACATGGGAAATTCATGAAAATATGGCACTCGCATAGATGAAGAGCCTGACTTAAGTGACAAAAAGACATACTGATTTTAAAAGGCATGACATGACAAAACATTTCACGTGTCATTCTCTTTCTCTGATGTAATTTTGTAGCTTTAACCCATCGAATATGATTCCGGGCAGTGTGATTTTCCCAACGAAATGGAACAATACTAAAGCGCTTTGAATGGTGGAAATTTTATTTGAAGATAATCATCTTATAGCCGTCCTTAAGAAACCTGCCGATCTTTCGCAGGGTGACCGTACGGGGGATGAAGCAATCGATGCGGCTGTAAAAAACTACATAGCCTTGAAATACAAAAAACCCGGAGCTGTTTTCCTCGGGCTTATTCACCGCCTCGACAGACCTGCAGGCGGTGTCCTGCTTTTTTCCCGGACCTCCAAGGCTCTTGGACGGATGAATGAGATTTTTCGCACCCGCGAGGTCAGGAAGACCTACCTTGCAATCGTGGGGGAAAGGCCTCCTGAGGATGAGGATACCCTGACACATTTTCTTAAAAAGAATGAAAAGCAAAACAAGACCTATGTGTACGACAGTGAGGTGAAAGGATCAAAGAAGGCAAGTTTGAGCTATCGTCTTGCAGGAAGATCCAGGAGTTTCTTTCTTCTCGAAGTTGAACTGCACACCGGCAGGCATCACCAGATAAGGGCACAGCTTGCTAAGATCGGATGTCCGATAAAAGGAGACCTGAAATACGGTTATTCAAGGTCAAACGAGGATGGCAGCATCTGTCTCCTGGCCAGGAGGCTTGAGTTTATTCACCCTGTAAAAAAGGAAAAGGTCATCATAACCGCTCCTCTTCCGGAAGGGGATGCATGGAAACTTTTCAGGAATGTGGAAGTATAATACACTTAGTATAATAAAAATGAGCCGGATTTCCGGCTCATCTTCTTCTGTCATGAAAGCAATAACTCCTGTCTTTGTTCCCTTGTTATTCTCCCGTGGGATACCCTTCTTAATTCTTAACCAATGCAAAGGTAAGCAGCTTCTGTTCAAACAGAGTTAAAATCAGGTTAATAAGAGTTAAGAAAAAGTTAAATCCTGGTATTGATTTTAAGTAAAATCTTAAATTTACACCGTGAGCAAAAATAAATTCATCGGCCTGATTATTATGATGCTGATCTCGATTACCGGAATCATATGGGTACAGATGAGATGGATCAGCAATGCCCTGGAAATCAGGAATGATATTTTCAATAAGGCGGTTTATGCCAGTCTTAACGATGCTGCTGAGACAATAGAGACCAACCGCAAGATGGATTTCTTCTTCAATTCACCTGTTACCTACAATTCGGGAAGCTCCGGTGTTTCTTCATATATGAGCGTTGGAAGCTATTCATCGCGGGATGGGAAGAACTTCAGCTACAGTGTTACCAGCCAGTCGGTGACGGGAACCGTTGACTCAACAGGAAACTTCACATTCAATGAGCCTGTTATAACCAGAACCGATACAACTTTTTACCAGGATCCCATTGACATTGAAGCGAGGAGTTCCCTGCAGCCTTCTTCACCGCCGGTCAGCTCCAATGATATTATAGAACATGTCAGGCGAAGGGCAAGCGAGTTCCAGACAATGAGCGAGCAGATAATTGCCGAGGTTTCCCAGTGGGAGAGGACCATGGAGCTTGATAATATTGAAATTCAGAACATTCTTGCCCGTTCTCTCCGGTTTTCAAGTATCGAAACCCCCTTTGAGTTTGCAGTCATCAGGGATGGCGTGATCAGGGAAGGAAATTTCAGGAAAGCAAGCAAAAACGATTTTCTGAAAAGCAGTTACATGGTCCGTCTCTTCCCCGACAATATCATGGGACAGAACCTGATACTGTCGGTCATCTTCCCTGAAAAGCGCAACTATGTTCTTGGTTCGATGGCCTGGATCCTTAGCGGATCGATGTTGTTTTCTCTTGTCATTCTGGCTACTTTTGCCTTAAGTCTTTTCTTTCTCATAAGACAGAAAAAGATTTCCGAAATGAAATCCGACTTTCTCAACAACATGACACATGAGTTCAAGACTCCGATAGCAACCATATCTCTTGCTGCCGATACCATCACCAATCCCAAGGTGATAAATGACGAAAACAGTATCAGGCATTTCATCGGTATGATAAAGAAGGAGAACAGCAGGATGAACAAGAAGGTTGAGACGATATTGCAGATTGCATCACTCGATAAGAAGGAGATTGATTTCAGGTTTGAAAATGTGTCAATGCATTCCATTATTTCCAGGGCTGCAGAGGCCATTGAGATCCAGGTTCATCAGAAAAACGGCAGTCTGGATCTACGGCTGAATGCGTCCGAGCCGGTTGTTTCAGGTGACCCGGAACACCTGTTCAACCTTGTAAACAATCTCCTTGACAACGCGCTTAAATATTCACCGGAAATCCCTGAAATAACTGTTGAAACCTCTAATAATGAAAGGGGACTGATCTTATCTGTTTCTGACAGGGGGATCGGGATGAGTAAGAGTGTTCAGAGCAGGATTTTTGAAAGATTTTACAGGCAGACAAGCGGAAACATCCATGATGTGAAGGGTTTCGGCCTTGGCCTCAACTATGTGAGAGCTATTGTCGATGCCCACAGGGGCACTGTGACCATTACAAGTGAGCCTGGAAAGGGAAGCAGATTCGATGTGTTCCTGCCATTTAACAATGAAACCTGATAAAAGATACACGAATGAAATCAGCCCGGATTTTTCTTGTTGAGGATGACCTGAGCTTCGGTTCGGTACTTAAGTCCTACCTGGAGCTTAATGATTTTCAGGTCGATTGGGTTGATGATGGTAAGTATGCCGTCGATCACTTCAGGAAAGGGGCTTTCGAGATCTGCATTCTCGATGTAATGCTTCCGCACGTCGACGGATTCACGATTGCCAGGGAAATAAGGAAGATAAACAACCTCGTCCCGATAATATTCCTTACCGCCAAGAAGATGAAGGACGATGTCCTTAAAGGTTACGGGGCAGGCGGGGATGATTATATTACCAAACCTTTCGATACTGACATTCTTCTGGCAAAAATCAAGGCTATTATGACCCGCCGTGATTTCCAGACTGGTACCAGGGATGTATTCGAGATCGGAAGATTCGTATTCAATTCCAGGTTGCGTACTCTTACCATCGGCGACGATGAAAGGAAACTCTCACCCAAGGAAGCTCAGCTTCTGGAGCTTCTGGCGCTTAATCCCAACGAGCTGATAAGCAGGGAAGTGGCCCTGAAGAAAATATGGGGTTCAGATGATTATTTCACTGCCAGGAGCATGGATGTCTATATCACAAAGCTCAGGAAATTCCTTTCAGACGATCCAAGCCTCAATATCAAGAACATACACGGCGCGGGCTTTCAGCTTATAATCAGGGACGATCCGGCCTGAGACTGATCTTGTTGAACTGAAGCGGTAGTAATTGATCAATTCCTTCAATCTCAAGGATTTTATTCTTCCCTGCAAGCAGTATCCTTATCCTTTTACCCCACCTGTTTTCCTCTTCTGCAATTACCTGGCGGCAGTTACCGCAGGGAGTTACGCTTTCTGCAACCGATCCCGTGTCGGAAATCGCTGTTATTGCTATTGTAACAGGCCTGTCGTCCGCGAAATTGGTTATAGCTGAAGAAAGTGCCGTTCTTTCGGCACAGATCCCCGATGGGAAAGCCGAATTCTCGACATTGGCGCCCTGAATAATCCTTCCTGATTCGAGCCTTATGGCAGCGCCCACCCTGAACCGGGAGTAGGGAGCATATGCCGAGCGGGCAGCTTCTTCCGAAGCTTTGATAAGTACCTGATCTTCAGGATTCAGTTCCTGCTGATCGTGGTATTCCCTGTAGGAAATGGTGATATTTCTGGTTTCTGGCACAACTCTCTTATTATGTATGGATTACAAAAATAACAAAATAATTAAGTCCTTGTTCCGACTCAGGCCATCAGCTTCAGATTGTTAACAACTTTGCAAGCTTTCAACAATCCGCGATTTGGGCATGCCGGATTGCTCCGTCCATTTTTCCTATTTTTGCGGAAATGATAGAAAGGTGAGAAAGAATGAATATATATTGTTGGTTCTGCTTTTTTCAGTCATGACCTCCTGCAGGGTCTCAAAGCCTATGATAGCACCTGCTTCGGGCAATGCCCTGCCGGGAATCTATATTAACCAGTACCGCGATGTTGCTATCAGCGAAATGAAAAGAACGGGAGTTCCGGCAAGCATAACCCTTGCACAGGGGATGCTTGAATCGGACTATGGGAGAAGTACACTTGCCAGAATAGGAAATAATCATTTCGGGATTAAATGCCACAACGGGTGGAAGGGGCAGACAATGAGAAAGCACGACGACCGGAAGAACGAGTGCTTCAGAAAATACAACAGCGCTCTGGAATCCTATTATGATCACTCCGATTTCCTTAGAACCGGATCGCGCTACGCTTTTTTGTTCGATCTCGATCCGCTTGATTATAAAGCCTGGGCACGCGGACTCAAAAAGGCGGGCTACGCCACCAATCCTGATTATGCCAATATGCTGATCAGAAAGATTGAAGAGAACAGGCTTTACGAGTACGACAGGGGAATCACCGCCTCTGTTCCCCGGGTACAGCAGACAAGGCCTCAGGAAACAGCTCCTGCCGGGACCACTGAAGCAAGTACTCCCGTACCGGCTCAGTCCACTGCAACTCTGCCGGCAACACTTCCGGCCCAGACCACTGCAACACCTCCGGCTAAGGATGCTGTAACTTTTGGAGATATCATGGCCAGGGTGCCAAGGATAATGGAAAATAACAGGGTTCGTTACATTGTCGTAAGGGAGGGAGATACCCGTGAAAAGCTGGAAAAGGAATTTAATCTCCTGAAGTTTGAACTTCCGCGCTTCAATGACCTGAGCGATGCTTTTGTTCCTCAGGTGGGGCAGACCCTCTATATAGAACCGAAAAAGGACAAGGCAGCAGCCGGAATGAATTATCATACCGTACTGGCCGGTGAGACCATGCATTTTATCTCGCAGAAATACGCGGTCAGGCTTAAGAATCTTCTTGAGATGAACCGTGTTGAGAATGGATATGAACCATTGGCCGGCGATAAAATATGGCTCCGGGAAACGAAACCCGCGGAATGATTCTGATTAATTGAGGCAAGTCCGGAACAGTTCCATTCAGTCTTCCGCGATGGAATAATCTTCAATTTTGAATCCTCTCAGGAAATCCGCGGTGCTGAGCCTTTTTTTACCTTCAAGCTGAAGACTGAGTATATTCACGAATCCTCCCCTGCAGGAAATTTTTAAAAAACTTTTACGGTCAGTAATGATTTGTCCCGTGCTGAGATTATGTTCCTGAGTTTCCGGCCGCGCTTCATAAATCTTGAAGCTTAGGTTTTTTGAATCTTTTCTGAAAGCCGACCTGGCACATGGATAGTTTGCAAGTCCCCTGATTAGATTATGAATTCTGTGTGCTTCCATGTTCCAGTCTATTATACAGAATTCGGGAAATATCTTGGGAGCTTTAAATAATGTTTCGCCGGGCATCATGAAATCCGACTGCGGCCTTGGCTTTATGGAACCGCCGGCTATTCCTTCAAGAGTGTATATTACCAGGCTGGCGCCGTGTTTCATGAGCTTATCATGAAGGTCGGAGGCATTTTCAAAAGGAAATACCGGGACTTCCCGGCGGAGAAGGATATTACCGGTGTCAGTTTTTTCATCAATCAGGAATGTGCTTACCCCGGTAGTTTTCTCCCCGTTGATAATAGCATGGTTAATAGGCGCTGCACCCCTGTACTGCGGGAGCAAAGAGGCATGAAGGTTAATGGTTCCTCCTGGCGGTAGTGTCCAAACTTCCCGTGGGAGCATTCTGAAAGCAACAACCACGAAGATATCTGCATTAAGCCGGCGGAGTCTTTCGATGAATACAGGGCTCTTCAGGTCTTCAGGCTGAAGAATGGGGAGATTGTTGGATTCGGCAAAGAGTTTGACGGCTGATTTTTTAACGGTCATTCCGCGTCCTGCCGGTTTATCGGGCGATGTTACTACTGCAAGCACGTTGTATCCGTTCATGAGCAACGAACCAAGAGGTGCAACGGCAAATTCGGGTGTCCCCATGTACACCACTTTGAGGCTTTTCATAGATTGAATCAGACCTTAAATACAACAAATCTGCGAAATAAATCAATCCTTTGCAATGTGTTTGTAGCAGGTGAGGTTATGCCCCATTTTGCTGGCCTTTGTCTCGAGGTAGAATTCATTGTACTTGTTTGCAGGTATAACCAGCGGGATGGTTTCGACAATCTGTATACCATATCCCTCTAGGCCTGCTCTTTTGACCGGGTTGTTTGATATAAGTCTAATCTTTCCGAGACCTAGTTCCCTCATGATACTGGCTCCCACTCCGTAATCCCTCTCATCTTCACCGAAACCAAGTTTAAGATTTGCCTGGATAGTATCCATGCCTTCATCCTGTAGTTTGTAAGCCTTTATTTTATTAAACAGGCCAATGCCCCTGCCTTCCTGGTTAAGATATATCACAACTCCTTTACCTTCAGCCTCAACCATTTCCATGGCTTTGTGGAGTTGGGATCCGCAGTCACATCTCAACGAGTTGAAAATATCGCCGGTAAAACATGAGGAGTGGAGCCTCACCATAACCGGTTCATCCTTGGTCCATTTTCCTTTAACCAGGGCCGCGTGCTCCATTTTATTGTTTTTTTGACGAAATGCTATGAACTCAAATTCACCATATTCCGTCGGGAGTTTCACTGCATCGCCTCTTTCAATAATGGAGTCCCTGACAAGTCTGTATTTGATGAGATCCCTGATGGCAATGATCTTTATATTGAACTTCTGTCTCAGTTTTTCAAGATCAGGGAGCCTTGCCATTGTACCGTCGTCATTCATGATTTCCACAAGGGCACCGCCCGGTTGCAGTCCGGCTATTTTTGTGAGGTCAACAACAGCCTCGGTATGTCCGGCCCTTCTGAGCACTCCCTTCGATTTTGCCTTGAGAGGGAAAATATGTCCGGGACGCCCAAGGTCCAGGGGTTTGGTTGCAGGATCAACAAGGGCCTTGATGGTCATAGCCCTGTCCTTTGCCGAAATGCCTGTAGTGGTTTCTGGCCCCAGGAGATCGACGGTAACAGTGAACTGTGTCTCTTGCAGCGAGGTGTTAACTCCAACCATTAGATCCAGTTCCAGTTCTTCGCACCTCTCCTCAGGAAGTGGTACGCAGATGAGTCCGCGGCCATGTTTGGCCATGAAATTTACAATTTCCGGAGTAATGAGTTCAGCCGAACAGATGAAATCACCTTCATTCTCCCTGTCTTCATCATCCACAACTATTACCACTTTCCCCTGACGGATGTCCTGGATGGCCTCTTCAATCGTGTTAAGCTTGATTTCCATGTTTGTCAGATTTTCTTTTCTTCAACTGAATACCTGCGCCGGGTTCCGATGATAAACAACTTGTAAAAGTAATCCTTTATCTTTCTGAAAAAACCTAAGTAGGTTTCAATATTCATTATAACCGAATCGCTCGATGCCTGATATGTCAGGAATATCCCTACCGGCAGAAGTAAATAGGTCGATGCCCACATACCGGCCACTGTACTTATTAGATTCTCTTCCACTAGCTTTTCACCCGATAGTGATATCACGTACCAGATAACAAAGAACAGGACTGATATTACTGCCGGAGTTCCGAGTCCGCCTTTCCGGATTATTGCACCCAGAGGGGCGCCGATAAGAAAAAAGACAAGGCATGCCACGGATAATGTAAATTTCTTGTTCCAGTTAACCTCGTAGCGCTTGATGAATCTTACATCGGCATGAAGGCTTTCTCCCTGCGTTGAGAGGTAGTTGCTGGCACTTTTAATATTTGCTATTGCTCTCGACACCGCTGTCTTCCTTTCAATGACACTTAGCGAATCGTAAAGGGTTTCAGTGTCAAAAACAGGGACAGCGGTCTTATTCAGAATGTGTTCAGGGGGGGCATTCTGGTTCCTTTCGGTAAACAGGAGGGTGCGTGTAAACTCATTGTAGTTCTGATTCACCTTGGTCGTGTACCCTTTGTTCATGGAGTCAATGTCGTGTGTAAGCTGGGCAATGTTTTTCATGGCGGCATTTGTCTTGAACAGGTCAATCTCTGTCCTTTGCAGGTCGAAACCCGACAATGACACCACTATGGTTTGTTCCTTGAATACATCTTTTCTGAAAGGATGCTTTTTCTCTTCTCCTCCCGGCTCTCTTTCAGGCATTTCACTGTATGAGTAACCGTTATACATTACCATCGACATTGCAGTCTCATCGGGAGTGACCCTCATGTAAGCAGAATCAGCATATATAACATCACTGTTTCCCCGGTTATTCCGGTGGTCGTAGATGTAAACCCTGTCGAGACGGTTTGTTTCCGGGTCCTTGTCGGTTATCTTGATGCTGAATCCGTCGATATCATTATTGAATGTACCGGCCTGAAGGTTTATGTCCGGTCGTTTTCTCCTTATATCCTGTAGCAGCGTTCTTGCCTGCCTGTTTGCATAAGGCAGCACGTTGTTCGAGAAGAAAAACGACACGACGCAGATTACAGAAATCATTATTATAAGAGGTCTCATGATTCTTCCCAGCGGAATGCCTGACGATTTGATAGCAGTCAGCTCGCTGTATTCCCCCATGTTCCCGAATGTCATGAGCGAAGCCAGCAATATTGCAAGAGGAAGTGCCATGGGAACAAAGGTAAGGGAGAAGTTGAACAGGAGCTCTGCCATAATCTTAAGCTCCAGTCCCTTGCCGGCCAGCTCATCGATGTACATCCACAGGAATTGCAATATCAGGATGATCAGTACGATGAAAAAGGTAAGAATGAGCGGACCAATAAAGGATTTTAATACAAACTTATCTAGTTTCTTCACTGCCCTTGCCTTTTAAAGTACAAAATTACTCTTTTTTAAGCTAAAAAGATCTGAAAAGAAATGTAAACCATTACACGGCTTTATGTTTCTTCCCTGATGTGTAAATTTAGAAGATTTCTGTAATAATGTATTGTCCGGCTATAGCACGGAACCGGAGGCTGAAATTCTGTACGATTGTTAAACCGGGAAACTTTATGGTGGCTGCCGGAAAATGCTTTTGATTATTGTTTAGGGAACCGAAAGAATTAATTTTCCTGATGTATCAGATTCCCCGGAATTCCCGATGCAGAGCGCTTTTCCCTTATCCGGCCTATGATCAGGTAAGGTACACAAAAAAAGGCATATAAAAAGCACCACAGAACAAAGTTGGGTATGATCAGGATCTTTCTCATCGCGTAGATTGTTGTAACGACATTACAGTTATTATATAACAGATTCCCATTGAATTTATTGCCCGAGATCATTACTTGTCAGGCTGCCAACCACCTGGGTCATGGAATGCCTCACCGGACAGAGGGATACTTTCTGAGGGAAAAGGCAGATGCCGTCAAAACGGATCACTGCAGGGATTTGCAAAAAGAAAGCCGGTAATCCTGCTATCCGCATAAAGCTGTGGGCCAGCAACCGTTTGATAGCGCTCTGGAGAACCGGCTCAGTCAAATATATTAATAATTAATTTCACTAAATACTTAATAATCAGGTTTTTGATTAATGACGTATTTGGATTGATGAAAGCCTCATATTTGAATATTAACATGCACTGCTTCCGGACCCGGGAATTGCTTTTATGCAAGTATCTGCCTCATTATAACCTGAGATATGTATTATTCAGTAATTCCTGCCGTTTATATCAATGGGATAGAATATGCAATACGTATTTTTATTTAATTTGTAATTATAAATGAAACAGATATCTAAACGTACCAGAAGCCGGATGCTTCTTGAAATCCTGAGGGATCCCGACAGAAAATCCCTGGCACGGATATTATATGATAATATGGATCTGCTTATCTGTTACAGGGAAATTCCGGTTCATTATTTCAGCAGGTATTTGTTCAAGAAGGGGATGAACAATATCAGGGATTATGTACCCAACGGTATTGCAATGAAAATTGCACCGGCGCTTAATGATGCCTCGGTGAAGCATGTTCTGGACAATAAGCTTTATTTCGGATTATATTACGGGCAGTTCGGGATAAAAATGCCGGAAATACTGCTGTTTAATCACAGGGATCATTTTGTTTACCGCGACAGGCAGCTTGTTATCCCTGATTCCGGTGATTTCAGGAAGCTTATTGAAGATGTTTTCAACGATAATCCTGATTGTGATGGTCTGTTCATCAAGAAAACATATTCCAGTTCCAGCGGGAGGAACATATATTCACTTTTGCGTTCCGATTTTGAATCAAACGATCAATTAATACGGGATATATATTCAGGTGTTAAGGACTCGGCTTTCATATTTCAGGAAAAAGTGAAACAGCATCCCGATCTTAAAAGGCTTAGTCCCACTTCATTGAACACCATCAGGTTTGATAGCTTTATCGATGATGACGGGCGGATTGAGGTTATTTCCGGTTTTCTGAAAATGAGCACAAACGAAGCTGTTGTAGACAGTGTTGTTACAGGAGGCTGCGGAGTGGGGATTGATGCAGCGACGGGTACTTTGAAACGAAACGGCTATTCGAAGATAAAAATAAGCGGTGTTGGTGTTCTGACGGAGCATCCTTTAAGCGCAATAAGATTTGAAGGCTTTCCCGTTCCTTATTACCATGAAGCCCGGGAAATGGCCGCGAAGGCAGCATCTTTTATGCCCGGTTTAAGGCTTGTCGGCTGGGATATCGGAATAGGGGAGACCGGACCGGTTCTGATCGAGGGGAATTCAGATTACGGAATTAACTCGAATGATATGGCATACGGAGGTTATATGTCTAATGAGATATTCAGGAAAGTTCTTAGTGCAGCTCTGAAACGGCAAAAGCGCAGAGCATGAACCTCATAGATCCCTCCTTTGGAGAGCCTGCCCTGCTCCTCAAGCGGGGGGGATGGTGTGGATTCCTGGACAAAACACAGGGCATCAACAACATAAATCCCCTCCTCCGGAGTTTTTCCACTTATAAGAAATCCTGTTTTCCTTGCAGTGGTTTAATAAGACGATCCTATTCAGTGATATATGATCCGCCCTTTTTCACTGCATTTTTGCTTCCCGGTCTTATAAAATTTCCCCGCATGAGAGAGGCAAACATCAGACCATTGAAATAAAAAGAATATACTGATAAAAATATCCTGAGTTTTAAATTAATAGATTAATTTTAAGCTTTATATACTTGAATAGTCATTGCAATTGTTAAAATTACAATAAAAAGTAAACCTAT
This sequence comes from Bacteroidales bacterium, assembly GCA_034679225.1. GTDB lineage: Bacteria > Bacteroidota > Bacteroidia > Bacteroidales > VadinHA17 > LD21. The sequence goes on from JAXDBC010000138.1 coordinate 14,015, forward strand.
AAGTTTATTTTAATGAGATTTGTTCCTATATTTGACGATGAAGATTGTTTATTATCTGTCAAGGGAGATGATGAAGAATATAGTGAATTTGATAAGCTGTTCAGAAACTGGACTGACATTGAATATCTTGATGCATTCTTTACAGCCAATGAAGAGGATCTGAAAAGACCTTTTTGGGGAGAAATATCAATTGAACTGGCAATAAAAGAAACAAGAAATGAAGCGATCAGATTTCGGCAATATCTCAAATGGTTATCGCAGAAACCTTCGAAAGATAGGTTTTTTCGCTTCATGGAACTATTTCGACCACTTAAAAAGGATCAACCTATAATTTCATTTTTAGAAAAGAAGAAAGCTTATGGCTTAAGAAAAAAACATGGCTTAGGATCTATGCACTTAAATTTGGAGATGAAAAATATATTATCACAGGAGGGACAATAAAGCTTACTGATCATATGTCCGAGAGAAAGCATACCATGGATGAATTAAGAAAACTGGAAGAATGCAGGCAATTTATTATTGGTGAAAAAATAGTAGATGAGGATGGAATCATTGAATTATTAGAATTGTAAGATTATGAAAAACATTACCGATAAAGACATACTGAAACAATATATCTCCAAGGAACCGTCAGACTGGAAGGTACAGGC